>NZUQ01000026.1 GCA_002697225.1 Candidatus Poribacteria bacterium | reverse complement strand
ACCTTCACAAAACTATTAAACTACAGATTTAACGGCTCTTCGAATAACCAGTAAGCCATTTCGGCTTCCAGGAACAGCACCTTTTACAAGCAAAAGGTTGCGTTCCGGATCAGTTTTAATGACCTGCAGATTTTGGACTGTCGCTTTCTTATTCCCCATACGACCAGGCATTTTCTGACCTTTGAAGACCCGAGACGGTTGGGCACTTTGACCTATGGACCCCGGCCGACGGTGATCTTGTTCACCACCATGGCTCTTCCGGCCACCAGCAAACCCCCAACGCTTTACAACTCCAGCGAATCCTTTTCCTTTTGACACACCTGTAACATCGACTAAATCTCCCACCGAAAAAGCGCTTGAATCAATAACAAAACCAACAGAAACATCATCAAGCTCATCCACACACAATTCTTTTAAATAACGCTTGGGCTCAACACTAGCTTTCTTGAAATGACCTAGTTCTGGCTTATTAAATTTACTTTCTTTCCGATCAAAGAAACCGACCTGAACAGCATTATAACCATCTTGCTCAACTGTTTTAATCTGCACAACCGGACAAGGTCCCGCTTCAATCACAGTGACTGGTATTGCTTCACCTGACTCGTCGAAGACTTGAGTCATCCCAACTTTTCTGCCGAGTATTCCATTAATCATAATTTTATGTATCCATCAAATGCGAAGATTAAAAAGTTGTGATTTGCACATCAACACCTGAGGGCAGGTCAAGCCGCATTAAAGCATCAACTGTCTTAGGAGTAATCTCCACAATATCAATTAAACGAACATGAGTTCGCATTTCAAACTGCTCACGCGCTTTCTTATTGACAAACGTAGCTTTCAGAACAGTCCACACATGTCTTTTCGTTGGAATTGGAATCGGACCAGCAACAACTGCACCAGTTTGCTTGGCCGTCTCTGCAATAACTGAAGCCGACTTGTCCAGCAAACGATGATCAAACGCCTTTAAACGGATTCGAATTTTCTGACTATCCACTATTCCCCTCAAACTGGTACATAACTAGAACCCAAGTCCCTTACCTGTGCAAGTTAATACAGGCGAACTATTCTGTAATTTTAGATACCACCCCAGCACCTACAGTATGGCCACCTTCACGTATGGCAAAACGGAGTCCCTCTTCCATTGCGATCGGCTTTGTAAGTTCCACTGTAATCTGGATATTATCGCCTGGCATCACCATTTCAACACCTTCTGGTAGATGCATCTGCCCTGTTACATCTGTAGTCCGAAAATAAAATTGCGGTCGGTACCCAGTAAAGAAAGGCGTCCAGCGCCCACCTTCTTCTTTGCTTAGAATATAGGCTTCAGCTTCAAATTTGGTATGAGGGCTAACTGATCCTGGCGCTGCCAGAACCTGTCCTCGCTCAACCGACTCTCGGTCAATTCCACGCAACAATGCACCAATATTATCACCCGCCTCACCACTATCAAGCAGTTTACGGAACATTTCCACTCCGGTACAGACAGTTTCTTCTGTTTCCCGTAGGCCGATAATGTGTATCGGATCACCAACATTAACCCGACCTCTTTCAATCCGTCCCGTGACCACAGTACCACGACCAGAAATAGTAAATATATCCTCAATTGGCATCAAGAAAGGTAAATCGACATCTCTTTCAGGTTGCGGTATGAAATCATCAACCGCCTGCATCAATTCGATAATTGCCTGACAAGCCTCGCTAGCTGGATCTCCACTGGATTCCAAGGCCTGTAAGGCAGAGCCAGCGACAACAGGGATATCATCCCCAGGAAAGTCATATTCATCAAGCAATTCACGGACTTCCATCTCAACAAGTTCAAGCAACTCCTCATCATCGACCATATCTGCTTTATTGAGGAAAACAACGATGTGTGGTACATTTACTTGCCTCGCTAACAAAACATGTTCTCGCGTTTGTGGCATTGGACCATCAGCGGCGGAAACAACAAGAATCGCACCATCCATCTGAGCTGCGCCCGTAATCATGTTTTTGATATAGTCTGCATGTCCTGGACAGTCGACGTGGGCATAGTGACGAGCCTCAGTTTCGTATTCAACATGAGCTGTATTGATAGTGATTCCACGTTCCTTTTCTTCCGGTGCAGCATCAATTTCTTCATAAGTTTTTACATAATTTGACTCGCTTAGGCTCGACATCACCATCGTAATAGCTGCTGTCAGCGTAGTCTTTCCATGATCTACATGGCCAATAGTACCCACATTCGCGTGAGGTTTTGTCCTTTCAAACTTCTCTCTTGCCATTTTACAAAAACTCCTTAAAAATTCAAATTAGTCTAGATTGCCGATTTTTTATCTTCTGCACTAGTTTTCGCAGAAACGACCTCTTCAAAAATGCCCTGAGGAACCAAACTATAGTGTGAGAACTCCATTGAATGTGTCGATCTACCTTGCGTCAATGACCGAAGAGTTTTTACATAACCAAATGTCCCAGACAATGGAACATAAGCCGTGATCACCTGAACATGAGATTTGCTTCTCACTTCGGTATCAAGAATTTGTGAACGACGAGAATTCAAGTCACCCATCACTTTACCTAAGTAGTCATCTGGAACAATTACTTCCACCTTCATTATAGGTTCAAGTAATATCGGACTGGCTTTCCTAACTGCTTCTTTGAAAGCCATAGAACCAGCGACTGAAAACGCCATTTCCGATGAATCCACTGGATGATACGACCCATCAAATAATCGCACCCCAACATCAACAATAGGATACCCTGCAAGCACCCCCGCCCCCATCGCACTTTCAACACCCTTTCTAACAGCAGGTATATACTCCGAGGGAATGGCACCCCCCTTAATTTCATTGACAAATTCAAATCCAACACCTTTATCAATCGGATAAACTTCCATACATACATGACCATACTGCCCACGTCCACCTGTTTGACGAACATACCTCTTATCAACTATAGAATGGCGACTTAACGTTTCCCGATAAGCGACCTGNGGTTGTCCAATATTTGCAGACACTTTAAATTCGCGGGAAAGCCGATCCATGATAATCTCTAAATGAAGTTCCCCCATACCTGAAAGCAACATCTGATTTGTTTCAGGNTCCTGATGGACNTTGAATGTGGGATCTTCTTCCGATAATCTNGCCAAAGCNATATTCATCTTGTCAACATCAGATTTTGTTTCTGGCTCAACNGCAATAGAGATCACAGGTANAGGGAAGTCCATGGACTCCAGAATAATCGGCGCATCCATCTGGCANATCGTATCGCCTGTNGTGATNTCCTGCATACCAATTGCNGCAACGATGTCTCCGGCATAAACTACCTCTCGGTCTTCTCGCCTGTTGGCATGCATCTGCAACAGACGGTTGACCCTTTCAACCTTACGAGTAGAACTATTGTAGACTTTTGTTCCCTTAGCCAACACCCCAGAGTAAACNCGGAAAAAGGTAAGTTTGCCAACATGTTGATCNGTCATAATCTTAAAAGCCAAGGCAGAAAACGGTTGGTTTTCATCCGGCAGACGTTCTTCCATNACGTCTGTTTGAGGATTCATTCCCGTGATAGCCGAAACTTCGCGAGGGTTCGGCAAATAAGAAANGATTGAATCCAAGATTGGTTGGATACCCTTATTTTTTAAGGCTGCTCCGCACAAAACNGGGACGATATCACCAGCAATCGTCGCATTCCTGAGACCATCATTCACGTTTTGCTCGCTAATTTCCTCACCTTCCAAATATTTCACCAGAAGATCGTCATCCCAGTCGGCTATTAACTCCAACATTCGGCTGCGATAATCATCAACCACGTCTTTCATNTCATCTGGAATNGGCACTTCATGCACTTCCATTCCAAAATCANNATCTTCCCATGTNAGAGCCTTCATCTTAACAAGGTCCACNATACCATTAAAGGTNTCAGCAGAACCAATTGGAATTTGAATTGGTATTGGTTGNGNCCCAAGCCGTTCAATCATCATTTCAACAGTTCGAAAGAAATCAGCTCCNGTACGGTCCATTTTATTTATAAAGGCAATCCGAGGAACNTTATACTTGTCGGCCTGACGCCAGACAGTTTCAGACTGAGGTTCAACACCACCCACAGCGCAAAANACAGCCACAGCACCATCTAGTACGCGAAGAGATCTTTCAACCTCGGCAGTAAAATCAATATGGCCTGGAGTATCGATAACATTAATGCGGTGATCCATCCATTGACAAGTGGTGGTTGCCGAAGTAATCGTAATACCGCGNTCTTGCTCCTGCTCCATCCAGTCCATAGCTGCCGTACCATCATGGACTTCACCAACTCTATGCACACGACCCGTGTAATACAAAACTCTTTCCGTCACAGTCGTCTTACCAGCATCAATATGCGCCATGATGCCAATATTCCTCGTTGCTTCCGGTGAAAAANGGTNCCCGCTTGCAACATTTCNTCTTTCAGATTTCGCGAGATTAGATTGCATCCTTAACCCTAAAATTCAATTCGGCTTTCATTTTCATATAGATATTATTCAGTATTTTTACCANCGGAAATGCGCAAAGGCTCTATTGGCTTCGGCCATACGGGCCTGCTCATCCTTCCTCCGCATAGCTCCCCCCTGGTTATTGAACGCATCAATGATTTCCCCCGCCACACGTTCAGCCATAGTTTTATCGTTACGACTCCGTGCTGCTTGAATAAGCCATCGAATAGCCAACGTAGTGCGGCGCTCAGGCCTNACATCAACNGGAACCTGATAGGTTGCCCCTCCAACTCGTCTTGACCTAATCTCGAGAAGTGGTTTGGCATTANTTATAGCTTGTCGNAAAACAACAAGNCCATCCTCACTAGATTTCTGCTCAATGANATCAAAGCTATCATACAAAATTCGTTGGGATATGCTTTTCTTGCCACTACGCATCATAACATTTACAAATTGTGCAACCAATTTACTATTATATNNTGGATCGGGTAATATCTCTCGCTTGANGGAGTCTCTACGTCGTGCCATTAATTAACTCCCAGTTAATCCGTTTTTCTCGCACCATACTTCGATCGCCCCTGCTTGCGGTTCTCAACTCCAGNTGTATCCAAAGTCCCTCTAACAATGTGATATCTNACGTTCGGCAAATCTTTGACACGGCCACCACGTACTANCACNACAGAGTGCTCTTGTAGGTTATGATCAATTCCNCCAATATAGCAAGTTGCCTCAAAACCATTACTAAATCGAACACGAGCCACTTTTCGAAGTGCAGAATTCGGTTTCTTTGGNGTNATGGTTTTAACCTGAAGACAAATCCCTCTCCTTTGAGGACANCCTTGCAGAATTGGAGCTTTGCTCTTTTTCTTAGCTGATTTTCTCTTTTTTCTTACCAATTGATTGATTGTCGGCATTAAAAAACCANCCNACCCTTAATTTAATTTGGATATAAACTAAAATAAAGCCCCGAAAACACGCAAAANGGGGCTTTTGAACTCACCTAATCCGAGTAAAACGTAAACATTAGTTCTAACTCTCGGGTACCACCCCCTTGCCATAATCACCTAATTCGGTAAATCAGTCGGGCAAATTTTNNATTNTACTAAATTAAGTNCCAATTTGTCAAGTCTTTTTTATGGNCTAATGCGGAGAAGGGCAAATTAATGATTTTGTGAGATAAAACAAATCTNACAAAATCATTAAGAGAATAACATCACCCGAATGGCATATCTCATATACTAATCTTTGATTTCTATATCCGAAAAATCTCGTTCCGGATCAGGATACTTCATGTTTAGACCTTCAAGAGCCTTCACAACCGTCTGACCAATTACCAAATCCCGGTACCACTTGTTATTTGCCGGCACGATGTGCCATGGAGAAATTTTGGTGTTGCACTTGTTAAGAACCATTTCAAACGCTTTCATGTACTCGTCCCAATACTCACGTTCACGCAAATCCGCATCCGAAAACTTCCAGTGCTTATCGGAGCGGCTCAACCTGTCCTCAAAGCGTTTTTTTTGCTCATCTTTCGAAATGTGCAAATAAAACTTCAAAATGGTTGTTCCATTTTCTACCAGCATTTGCTCAAAATTATTGATCTGATCATACCTTTTGCTCCACACAGATTTTGGGACTAGATTGTGTACTCGTACCACTAAAACATCCTCATAGTAAGACCGATTAAATATAATTATCTTCCCCTTCCTCGGCGTAGCGATATGATAACGCCAAAGGAAATCGTGTGCAGATTCTTCAGCAGAAGGAACCTTAAAATTCTTCACATCACATCCCTGTGGATTGACTGCTCCCATTACATGCTTAATTGTTCCATCCTTACCACCTGCATCCATAGCCTGTAGAACAATTAACAATGCATTATTACTTTCGCTGTACAATAATTCCTGTAACTCGATAATTTTGTTGAGGGTTTTTCGCAATTTAGCTTGTACATCACGCTTGCGCTTATACTCTCCCTTGTAATTAGGATCGAAATCCGAAAGTTTTACCTTTTCACCAATTGGTGCAACGAGCGATTGAGACATGATACTCCTAAATTCTTTATAATTTTAGCATTTATATTCTACCATAAAAACAGACATCCTCCCAAGCACAAGCCGCATTTTAATTGAAAAAACAGCAAAAAGTGTGCTAGACTCTGGAGCGTACAATCTTAATTATAAAGATTCTGAACCTACCAGCACATTCAGCAACCGAGATGGCTAAACTGGGAAGTTGGAACTAGCTAGACAGGCAAAAAACGGGGTTGATGGAACCCTGTTTTTTTTATGTTCATGGCGGTCATTTTTCCAAACAGAAGCAATCATAATGATAGAAAAATTCCAGCAGATAAAAAATATTACAATTCTTGGTGTTGGATTAATTGGGGGTTCCCTTGGTTTAGCTCTTAAGGAAAACGGTTTCAAAGGTCAAATCACGGGACTAGGCAGGAGGATAGAAACTCTTAATATTGCACTAGAGCGTAATGTTGTCGACTTTGCCACAACCGACTTTAAGTTGGGTGTAGAAACAGCGGATCTTCTCATAATAGGAACACCAGTTTCACTTATTCCTCAAATGGTTAAGCGAATTTCGGAGCAAATACCAAACAAAAAGTCTTTATTCGTTACTGATGCCGGAAGCGTCAAAACTCAAGTTGTCAGAGAAATTGATAATTTTCTAAATATTCAAAATTACACACACATCCACTTTGTCGGTTCACATCCGATGGCAGGCTCAGAAAGAACCAGCGTTGCCGCAGCAAGAGCTAACCTTTTTAACAGTGCAAAGTGTATCGTCACACCTTCAATGCACACATCATCAATCGCAATCCAAGTAGTCANAGATCTATGGGAATTTGTAGGTGGAGATACAATTGTTCTCTCACCAACTGATCACGATTATCTCGTGGCTGGGGCGAGCCATTTACCGCACTTAATTGCGTCGGTTTTAACCCAAACAACTCAGTCNGTNCAAACTGAGTCCCTTAGAGCCATTGAGCTTGCAGCCACAGGTTTTCGAGACACCACACGAATCGCAGCCGGCTCCCCAGAAATATGGAGGGACATTTTTCTGCAAAATGCTGAGTTTCTCATCCCCATGGTTAAATCAACCATCCAGACCTTAGAACANCTAAAAATTCTAATAAAAAACAAAGACTCTGCTAAAATTGAGGAGTTTCTAGCACAAGCAAAAAAAATAAGGGACACTGTGAAATAAATAAAAATGAATACTAGAAAGTTGACCATTGCGCTTGACGGTCCTGCGGGATCGGGTAAAAGTACTGTGACTCGCAAAGTTGCTGNACGAATCAANTACCTCTACCTCAATTCNGGTTCGATGTACCGTGCAGTNACACTACTTGCATCTCAGAAAGGAATCTCCCTACATAATAGAACTCAACTGGTTGATCTCGTGCAAAAACAATGTCAAATTGACTTTACCGATAATGGTAAAAGGACTTTGCTCAACGGCATAGATGTCTCCGAAGAGATCCGAACCCCCGATATTGAACAACAGGTCGTAATAATAGCAAAAATCCCCGAAGTTAGGCAAGAAATGGTCAAACAACAACGTCGTATCGCTAAAAACAGCGGTGTTATAGCTGAAGGACGTGACGTAACAACTGTAGTATTTCCCAACGCGGACTTGAAATTTTACATTACTGCATCGGTTGAAGAACGTGCGAGGCGGCGATTTAATGAGTTTCAGACCAAAGGTGTGGACTGCTCGTTTGAACAAATTAAAAACGAGATACGAGAACGAGACAAACAAGACAAATCACGTCAGCACAGTCCTCTTAGGAAAGCTGAAGACGCAACCATCATCGATACCACACAGNTAGAGATCAACCAAGTTGTAGANCTTATATTANAAAAAATTAAAGAACATCGATAACCTAAATAATNGCACCAGTNTATCAAAAACTGGCCTGAGNGGGAGACAAACCATAAAACCTTCATNCCATTCAACTGAAAATNCCGNATAACGCCACTATAAACTCAGAAAAGTGTTAAAAACAATCACAATCAATTATTGTCAAATAACTAACCTCCCAGTAAATCTAAACAATTACCTATGAAGAAACAGCTATGCAATACAGGTATGTAGCCGTTGTACGGCTCAGCCCCGTAATTTTGCCTTCAACGTGAGTACACCAAACGATTTAGAGTGAGGTGTTGATGATGGATTTTGATAGAGATGTCAGAGGTACAGTTAGACAAACGAGCAATATTCCATAACCTATAAATACGAAGTCACCTAACCCCTCCGAACACAAGACCCCGATGGCTAGGTGGAAACACACCTACTCTCACATATTTAGACAACCATGAAAGGCAATCCAAATGTTAAAGTACGAAAACTTGATGGAAAAATTGGACGAGCAAATTGAATCTATTTTGCCGTGTCAGAGGGTCGATCTGAATAGGGATGATTATGGAGGATTTGTCATTGATGGAGTAGCAACACCAACAAGTGTGAGTATGGTGTCTACCCTTGGTCACGCGTACTTGCTGGAAGGAGGGAAGTATTACCAAAGCGAAGACATTTTGGCACGCATTCTGGCTGCAACAACCTTTGGACGGAAGATCCGACGAGAGAGCGGATGTTTTGATCTTATTACCACCAATTTCGATTCGTCACCTGATACAGGGTTTCTTGTGAAGGCAATTGCACCCGTTGTGCGTGCTGCNAGAAAAGCAACAACCTATGGTGATAAAGGAGCAGAAAAAATTGTAGAGGCATTAGGTGAGATCATTCAAANAGCAGTTCCNGGGATGGTCGCCGGTGGGTTTCACACACCAAACCATCGATGGGTACTGGTGGGGGCGCTGTCACAGGCACTGGAGCTTTTTCCCGATTTAGACGGCATGGACACTGTAGAACAATACCTCGCTGAAACCATTGATATCAATGCCGATGGTGAATATATCGAACGAAGCGCAGGTGTTTACAATGCTATTTGCAATCGCTCTTTAAGATTAGCAGCCGATGCGCTCAATCGGCCAGAACTCTTGGAACCCGTGCGACGAAATCTGGATTTATCCTATCATATGTTGCATGCAGATGGAACGGTTGTGACGAGTTTTTCGCGGCGGCAAGATCATGGAACTCGAGTGGTTCTTGGAAATATGGTAGATAGTTATTACAGTATGGCACGCCAAGACGGCAATGGATTTTATGCTGCGGTAGCTGATTGGCTATATTCAATCTCTCCCGGAGCAGGTTGGATACTGGAGCCGTTTCTCACTCATCCCAATTGGCGTGAGGATGATCTCGAGCGGGAGGTATTGCCGAAAAGTTACACGAAAGTTTATCCGGTATCTAGATTGTGGAGGGTACGACGAAACAAAACCAGTGCAACGACTGGCGCCGGCATTACAACGCCTTTTAGTGTCAAACACGGACAGGTCGAACTAACATCGGTAAATTTCTGTGCAAGTTATTTCTCTATTGCGCAATTTGCCGGTGAAACATTCGAAGAAGTAGATGGAAAGATTCGCATGACACACAAGAGTCTCGACCCAGATGCGAGAAGACCAGGTTATGATATGCCATTGGGACGCGAGGTAGCTTTTGATGAATTTTACAATATTCGGAAAGAGCGAAATATTTATGAGCTCCCNCCATTGCTTACCACGCTGGANGTTGAGGAAGTTGAAGGAGGATTCAGCTTGCACGTAAAATCAGAAGGTTATGATAGGGTGCCGTTTCAGATTGCTTGTGATTTCNTNCCNGGCGGAGAATTGGATTTCGACAANGGGGTTATAAAAGGAAAAGTTAATGAGACTGTACTACTGAAGCAAGGAAGTGCAACTTATCATATAGGAAACGACGCGATTTCAATTGGCCCGGGAGCATATGGGCATCGCTTCTGGCAAATGCGCGGCAGCGAATCTGCACCTAATGCATTCCGAGTACTCATAACATTTCTGACACCTGTAGATCACATGCTGTCGATTAAATGCGGGATATGGTCAGCCGCAAACGAAAGGATCATGTAGGAAAAAGGCATAAAGCAGAAAAGGCGAATTAGCAAGCTATTATGGTGCGACGGTTCTTGGGCTAATTGAATTTTCTATTTGTACCTCCAATTGCATCTATCGTCTTATTTTCAGCGGGAAACCACATCGAGTACAAAACAAATCGTACTTCTCTCACATATACATAATTCAGTCGCGTTTAGGAATTAAATTCAGCGAAATGATAATAAGGTTAAAATCACATGAAATTAATTAAAGAATTACCGGACCCTTTCCTGATGAAAGATGACAGTCACGTGGTTACTTTAGAAGATTGGAATCTGCGTCGGCAGGAAATCAAAGATATGATGATCAATATCCAATACGGATCCATGCCAAGCTCACCTGAAGAAGTGATAATAAAGAATCTAGAATCCAAGACACTTGACGGTGGCGAAACCCAAGAGGAATTATATTTTGAATTCGTGCCTAAAAGAGACCAACCCGAAATCAAGTTCGGCATGAATGTCACAGTCTTATTTCCATCTTTAGAAGCAGTNAAAAGGCGAAAAAANTCAGTCAAAGGTTTTGGTCAAAATGGAATACCTGCCCTAATATACGTAGGAAAATCAGTGTTTCATGATCTCCTACAAAGTGGCTATATGATGATCTGTTATGAAAATAACCAGTTAGAACCAATGGAAATGGGTAACCCAATTGTTGGTCCAGCTCAACAAGCTTATGAAAAACTAGAACCGAGCAAATATTCTTGGGGATCAATTTCAGTTTGGGCTTGGGGAGCTTTACAAGTGCTAGAGTANACTCTTACATTAACTGGTATTAACAAAAACCAGATTATGATTTCAGGACACTCTAGAAACGGAAAAACGGCTCTACTAGCAGGAGCACTTGACGATCGAATTGCTATTGTTAACCCATCTGGGTCTGGATGTGCAGGAGCTGGGTCCTACCTCGCACTGGGGGATGATTGTGAAGATTTAGCAGCCCTCACCGATAGGAAACGATGGTGGGCATGGACTCATCCTGATTTTGAGAAATGGGCAGGACACGAAAAAGATCTACCTTTCGATCAACATTTTCTGATGGGACTTGTCGCACCACGACCATTACTACGGACAGAAGGCCACGACGACCTCTGGGCAAATCCGATAGGTACATATGCTTCGTTTTTAGCTACCCAGCCAATTTACGATTTTCTTGGAGCACCTACAAGAAATGGTATACACATCCGAGAGGGAGGACACTATCAAGGAGAAGAAGATTCTGCAGCACTACTGGCTTTTGCTGACTGGCATTTCTTCAACCTTGCGCCTAAACACCACTTCCAAAAAAAGCTACAAGGAAAGATGGAACTTCCCACATTCTTTCGCTGGAAACGACCAAAATGAATGAGATCTTTGGAGGAATTTCTGAGGGGTGGCACAAACTCTAACGAAATCATAATACCCATCTTGAATTTGTTCATTCCCCTTAGCGATGATTCTAGTCATCGAATCTCCAAATCCGGAGGGCCGTTTTTCCTAGCATCCATTCTCGATCTTCAGGGGTAAAAAAATCCATTTCATTTTTGACGACGGTTAATGCTTGCCCATAAGATGCTTTACTCAAGCAAACTGGCCAGTCTGTACTCCACATAATCCGATTTCCACCAAATGTATGATAGATTTTCTTGACCATATCATGTGTGTCGGTCCACGGATAGTCTGTTTTGGAAATTGACCATGTGTGGCTAATCTTCACATAGACTCTAGGAAAACTTGCCAAGTTAAGAAGTAATTCGAGCTTTTCTGGTTGATCTGGTGAGCAATCTGCCATGTGGTCAATGACAACATCTAGATCTCCATGTCGATCTAGGATACCAGCGAGATCCTTCAATCTTTCAGACCGCGTTAAAATTAGCATAGGAACGCCCAATTGTTCCGCACGACCGAAAATTGGATCCATCAAAGGACCTGCAAACCAATCTCCTGAAGCATCTACTGATGGACTCAAGCGAACACCATGAAGTCCATGTTCTTCTGTCCAACAACTCAAGTGATCAGGGGCATCTGGATCCTCTGGATTGATACGACCAACGGCCATGAATTTACCAGGATAGGTTTTTACGGCATGTGCGACGTAGCTGTTATCCCACCGATAGTGGATGACTTGAACTAACACTGTTTTCTCAACATTATTTTCGTTCATCAATTTAAGCAACATTTCTGGTGTAGCGTCTTCCTGGGGAGGATTTTTGGTCTCCGATGCCCAAGGAAATTTGGGATCGCTTTTCCAGATATGAACATGTGGATCAATAATTTTCAATTTTTCCTCCTACAAGCAATATATTTGGTTTTAATTCTCTACAGAAACGAAAGTCCCATAGCTTTCCTACCAGCAGCCGTTAAGCGCGTCGGAGACCATTTCGGATCCCAAGTAAAATCAACAATAACCTCTCGAATGCCATCCAATCGAAGCAACCGATCCCGTATCGGATTAGCAATAAAACCGTATTTCGGCCTTCCTCGATGTGGCATTGTCATCAATATACGTATGACATCTCCTCGTATACTAACGTCATAGATATATCCCATATCTACAACGTTTGCATCCACCGCATAAAACATTTCATCCTTAACAGACCGAAGGGCATTCCAAACACTTTGCTTGATAACTGTGGTATCTTCTGTCTTCGTAAAAAGTTTCCCTTTAGATTTGGAAGGCATTTGACGAAAAAATTCATTTTCAAGATTAATTTTCGCGTTTACTTTAAGCGGATTTAATAAACTAAGACGAATGTCCTGAACTTCCTTTCTTCCAGACTGCTCGAAATAAGGCGAAACCAGATAAGCGTTTTTTTGCTGGAGAGAAGTCCCAGCATGAAGNTGGGGGCTGTTTTTTGCCGCCCAGCGACTCCAGAGTTGTCCATGCCCTTTATAATTCAGGATCGGTGCACCACTATGATAGAGTGCATCAAAATTTTCTGCCTGATGTTCTAACCANATTGCAATAAATGCATCACGGCTCTGTTGATTGAAGAAACCAACCCCCCACAGATCATCCTGATGCGAACTTGGCACCTCACCCTCATGTAGTTTCCCGCTGCTNTCTATCCAAACTGTGTCAGTAAAAGCATATCCTGAAAACACCCACTCATCGTCACGCAGATAATTAATCTCNAAATCCTTAATAACTTCCATCGTGCTTTCTTTGATGAAATATGGNAGTCCAGCGTAAAATTTATAGGTAACATCTATATGCATTCGACTCGGGGTAAACAACGGATGGANAGGACTCTGAGGAAACCCCCATCGACGCACGTAGACACAAANAGGNCCNTTAANTACTTCATAGTTAGGACAGGTGGCCCAATTTGTAATNCGAAATTTTTGAAAGTTGTTCGAAGCCAAGTAATCATGTGCCCAATCAATATTAGGCGGTTCTCCGTGACCTTCCCCACCAGCAAAAAGTTCTAACCCATGCGCACGTTTATAGGTTAANCGCTCTAATTGTCCCATCTGATGCGATAAATCTGCAGCATAATGACGGTTTTCAATCCGAAGCCCAATTCCTTCACCATCAACCTGAAGGTCCGACAGATAATTCGGTAATTCAGCATTTAAGTTACCATAGAAAACNAAGTAAATCGTTCTTGAATTTGCAAGCACATCTGCCANAAAAATCAGATGNCAATNCCGTTTGCCATGCCGNTATATTTCATCATAAATTTGACTCACAGCTTCAAAAAGCTGCCCAGTGTTNTCATCAAGTTTNGCGACACGAATCTCGCGTTGNAAATCGTGTCCTTCTTCAAAACTAATTGGTAGNTCTATAGGTTCCTGCAATCTGTCCAAACCCACACTTTCCTCTAAAGCTATTACCNTGAAAAATTCCCAACCANTAGCCCATTTCGACCATGATTCTGGCAAATTACTAACTTTGCCTGTTGNTTCCAGTCCAAGANCGCAATTCTCTACCGGATCTTTAATCATCCTTTCAAAAGTTAGGGTGTCTTTGATGGATTCAGACAAAGACATAGCGAGATCAATCTTACCATGCCGATATGCTTTCGATAGTAATTGAATTTTCTCTTCAGTGCTATCAGTCCGGTGCTTATATTGCGTTTCTGGGATCATACGTATTTGACTCCTTTCAACGTTCCGAGAGAATTTTCGCTAGACAGACCAATTAAGCCCACAGACCATCGTGATTCTAAACACTTCATTTTTCCTTTCCACGTAAACTCCTAACCTGACATCTGTTTCATCAACTCATTCATCGTAACCAGAAAACCAATCATATTACAGCTGAGGAACTATCGCATGTCAAGATGAATTTAAGGATTCGGCAGTGACGTACAGATCAAACCCCCATATAGAAAAACCAGAATCATAGTCTTTAAATGTGGTGATTTTAGCCACCTAATTTTTTCCTTTCAGGATAAATAGTTTCCTCAAATTGTAGCATCATTTATCCGGAGAATCTTTCGATGACGACAGTTTCCACCATCACTGATTTCAAGGTTTGGTTAGAAGTGCTGATGTAGCTCTTAGAAGCAAGTAATCAAAAGGAGCATACACCTAAATCTGTTTGTCGTCCAGATAATCCATTTCCGGCTTGAGATCCCAACGGCATTGGTCTGTTGGTCGCACGTGTCGGCCCCAGAGAGCAAGAATCTGCCGATCGGCACGGAGTTGGGCCATACGTTCGGAGATCCATTCGGGATCCCATCCGTTCAGGACTTTGGCCTTTAGTTTTTCGACCGTTTCGCTATACGTAGGATCAGCGGCCAAATTGTTGAGTTCATGCGGATCAGCCTCTAAGATGAAGAGCTGGCACGGCTGACCATGGTAATAATTGAGTTTCCAGCCATCAGAACGGATCATACGTTGGAAGATGCCTTCTTCAGGAAAAGGGCCTCCAGCCCCGGCTGCATCTTGGCAAAACTCGGAGAAGGCCACATTGTTCCACTCGGTGTTTTCCGGGTCAGTCAGTAACGGAAGCAAGCTCCGCCCCCGTGAGTTGGGTAAAACAGGACAACCTAGGGCGTCGATCATAGTCGCGTTGATGTCAAGCGAGGAAGCAACCTTATCGCAATGGATATTCTCAGGTAAATGGCCTGGCCAAGCAAGGATCACAGGAACTTTGACCGAGTCCTCGTAAAAGGTTTGTTTCCACCATAGGCCATGCTCACCAGCTTGCTCTCCATGATCGGACATATAAACGATAAGAGTATTTTCCTCCAGATCGTTCTCACGCAAGGAAGTGAGGACTTGACCAATCATAACGTCCATCCTGTAAACTAAAGCCCAGTAAGCAGCGCGAGCACGGCGGATCGCCTCTTCGCTAACCTCTTCAACCTCGCAGGCTTTTCGCCAGAGTTTGATGTGGGGATGCAGGTGTTCGCCAAAGGGTTCGGGATACTTCGGTGGGGTAACGTTTTCGTAGTAGTAACGATAGTCCTCAAACCGGGCGACAAAGGGCTGATGGGGCAACATAAAACCAACTGAGAGCGAGAAAGGCTCGGCTGGCTGGCCAGCACGCTTCTTCACTCCCAACCGATTGAGGTAATCAATAGTGGCCGCAGTAACGTCCTCGTCGTGAACTTGGTAAGCACTTTGCCCATGGCCAGAAAGCCTAAGACTGGTGCGCCCCGGTCCGGCAGTACCTGAGAGCTCACCGTGGTCGACGCCGACACCGCCAAGCTGATTCGGCCCATGATCCCCGACTAAGCGCTCAGCGTAACCATGAAACTGGTCAGGGCCAACCGAATGCATTCGGCCCACGAGCGTGGGATGATAGCCACCAGCACCCATAGCATGAGCAAAAGTCGGGATCCCAGAGTCAAGCATGTGAGAGTTAGTCCACACTTGGTTCTCATACGGATAGCGGCCCGATAGCATCGACATACGAGAGGGCACACAAATAGGTGAAGGACAATAAACATTTTCTAGAAGCACCCCCCGCTTGGCTAATTGATCAAGATTAGGTGTCCGGACTAATGAATCTCCATAACAACCGGTAACAGCTGCAGCATGTTGATCCGAATGTATATAGAGCAAGTTAGGACGTTTATTTGATTTCAACTGAGGCACTTAATCACCCTTTTTTTAATCTTCCCTAAAATAGTTTACTTCATATTCTCAAAATACCAGTTCAATTTCCTAATAGCCAACGGCGCAACCATCTCGACGCGGATCTGATCCGGCAATCAGAGTTTTGTATTCAGGATGAACAAAAATCGCTTGCCCTCCACCAAAAAACGTATTTGGCGGAATGATGTGATGCTTTTTTTCTCGCAATTGGTTGCTGATACTATCTGAGATTCCTCTTTCAAGTGAGATATTACCATCATCCATGACCCGAAAACGCGGGGCATCCAATGCCGATTGAACATCCATGTTAAAATCAATCAGGTTACTTACCAGTTGAAGATGTCCTTGGGGTTGCATTTGACCACCCATCACACCAAAGGTAACTAACGGCATACCATCCCGAGCAATCATACCTGGTATAATTGTATGCATCGTGCGCTTATGGGAGGCGATACAATTTGCGTGACTCGGGTCCAATGAGAAACCAGCGCCACGATTCTGCAGTAAAATCCCTGTATCGCCTGCAACCAGCCCAGAACCAAAGCCATGGAAAAGACTATTAATGAAAGACACTACATTTCGGTCCTTATCAACAACCGATAAATATATGGTATCATCGCCCAATCTTGGATTACCCGCGCTCGGATTTGACATCGCTTGATTGGGATTGATACGATTGCTCTGGATCTTGGCATATTCCGTTGACAACAGACCATCAACCGGAACATTTTCAAAAGTCGGGTCGGTTATATATTCATANAGGTCTGAAAAACTTAGTTTCATAGATTCAATCATGCAGTGCAGCGATTCGGTGCTGTTGTGCCCCATGGCTGAAATATCAAATTCAGATNCAATATTTAGTGCCATNAAGGCAGTAATCCCCTGCCCGTTAGGCGGAATTTCGCAGACNTCATAACCTCGGTAATCAACCGAAATCGGTTCAACCCAATCTGAAGTATGGTNGATAAAATCTTTCATAGTAAACAATCCNCCATTCTCAGTAGAGAATTTGACAATCTTTTCAGCAATTTGACCACGGTAGAAGGCGTCACTCCCCCCTTCACTAATCAGGCGTAGTGCTCGCGCTAAGTTNATGTTCTTGAACATCTCCCCNGACTCAGGCGCACGNCCACCAATTAGGTANGTCTTCAAAGTATCCGGGCAATGCGATAATAGAGGTACACTGGCTTGCCANGACGCACTAATTTGCGGGCTAACAGGAAACCCATTTTCAGCATGAAAAATGGCTGGTTGNAAGACATCTGCCATCGTCATTGTTCCACATTTTTCAAGAAGTGTGGCCCAGCCATCAACTGCTCCTGGAACAGTCACAGCATACATACTGTGATAATTTGGGATATNTGATAGTCCTTGATCAACAAAAAACNCCAGTTCGGCNGCATAAGGTGCTCGACCACTGGCGTTGAGCCCCANNATCTTTCCATTTTCNGGTTGATATATAAGCATAAATGCGTCNCCNCCGATCCCCGTCGACATCGGTTCAACAACATTCAACATCGCTGCTGTAGCNANNGCNGCATCTATGGCATTCCCACCGTCTTGCANAACCTGTAANCCGACTTGAGCCGCCAGCGGTTGGCTAGTTGCAACTGCCCCATTCTGACTAATAACNGCAGATCGTCCTGGNCCGAAGCGATTCGGCTGATAATCACTAAACATTACTATTTACTCCTGAATTCGATTTTATTTTCGGTTTTTATGTGTTAAGTCAACAAGCATAGAATTCTNNGTGNGATAATATNGNATCTGAGACTAATGATTTTTCCTTGNAGATNAGACAAATCCCCGACTTCTATTTGATTGTAACGANATGGGTTCTTCGTTAATCGATTTAGATTTCATCNGTTCATTTCCTTCTAGGTAAATAACTCGGATTCNTAAGTTGACCANATTCCTCATTGGGATTTCACAAAGGAAATTCTCTACGACAGATCAGNCCGNATTACAGATCCTTATCTTTGTTAGTTTATGCNTCTTCCAAGTTAGGTTCTCCATNCAATTAATCTCGGCATTACTAAACCNAACCAGATTCGNCCATATGGAAACATAATAACTGATGAATGCTGTTTTATCTTAATTCTTTCTTGGATTTGAAAAATCATAAATAGCTAACCCNCCATTGTCATTAATTCCGTAAGTCCCTGCATACATGCCACCCTTATCAATAAACGTTATTGATCCTCCATTGGAATCGTGGGAGAGAATTAAACTACCATTTTTTTCCTCTGATTGATAACCGACTGATACAAAAGCGGTATTTTCTGTCCCACCAAAGGACATATGTACACGACTCATTGGCGTTTTCTGGCTCAATATACCAAATACCCCTCCGTCTTGATCGTTACGAAAGTATCCGTTTTTAACACCTAAATTGTCAATTATCGAAATGCTGCCGCCATGTTTGTCAGTTTCCATAACCAGCATATCATTACCCACTTGGTTGATAATAGACAGCTTTTTGCAACGGATTGTCTCGAATTCAGCAATTTCGCTTTCCTTTTCTTCAGCATTAACATCTCCACTCAGAAAATTAGGCAGCAATTGGCCAGTAACAACAAGTAAACCTCCAACCAACATAAAACAGAGTCTCTCTCGTAATTTGATCATAATCAAGTAACCTCAATCAACAAAATAAAATATNATAGATATCAAAGAAACCAGGANTTTCNAAGCAGGACAGGCCCTTGGAACCTTTTTCAGAAATGGGATAAAAAGCCAGANCAATGACTCNTAGGATAATATTAAAGTAAGGATAAATCCCTTCAACGNAACTTGTTGCTGTTAGAGATACCAAGTGCTTTCCTTCATTAAGTACAGGTCAACTAAAAGGTCTCTTAACACCGTCGGCAGCTAATTGCTGGACATTAACAGGCCGATGCTTTACATTGACACGGATGAAAATCACGACAGAACCTGAGAGGAAGGAAATTGATAGCTGTTAATTATCACAGTGGCAGAAGTAGTATCTTATACTGTTTTTAACCTAGTGTATTTGAGTCTTAAAAGTGCTTATGACAAAGAATTGAATGAACTATCAAGCAAATCGAATAGTCGAGGGAAAGTAGATTATTTTCCACCACCCCATGGAGAACCTCCTCCAACTGATGTTCGATTTTGTAGCATAACTCGATCCTTCTCATTCAACCCACTAAGAACAACAGCATCAACTTCGTTTTGCATTCCAATCGTAACGGGAGTACGGATTGGGTTCTCTCCACCAGCTATCATGACGTATTTATCACGTTTGATCTTGATAGTTGTTGCGGCACCGTCAAGAATCTGCTGGTTTTTGACCAGTATCGCAAACGCTTGGAGACCCGGTCGTAGACCTCTCTGAATTGAATCGAGGCTAATCGATAATTGACCTCCTTGAACACTTGTAACTGTTCCATTGAAAGTTTTACCTGTTATGCTCATAAGTTGAANAGATTGTTTGCTTTTGAAGTTACTAGCACTAGCTCCAACTTGCGCTGTAGCCGTCACTGTTGTTTCACCTTGAACTGCTTCAATTGGAACTAACAATACAGCTTTTTCTTCATAGGTGATAATGTCAACGTCTGTACTCATACCCGGTCGAAGTTCAGGTGGGGAATCGATCACNTCAATCATAATTTCAAAACTGATGATNTTGTCGCGTTCAACACCAATTGGCGAAATCTCNANCACTCGACCTTGATAAATCCTACCTTTGTAGGTATCGCTCNCAATTTCGGCGAGTTGATCCATCTTCAGCTTTTCCATGTCCACTTCATTGATATAGGTTTTAACTACCATCTGAGAGAGATNTGAGATGGTCATCAACGGTGGACTCTGAGAGAANGCTGATCGACCNGAGGTGACGATTTCNCCNTCTTCNAATTCAAGNNNGGTGATTGTTCCTGAGATCGGCGCGCGAATTGTAGTCCAGTCGAGTCGCTCCTTTTCCGTTTCAAGACTACTTTCGTTTCGAAGAAGTCCAGCTTCGGCAATGATCTTTGATTGCTCTGAAACAACCTGCTCTTGCTCAGTTGTCATGCTGGTCTGATCAAGTTGGGTTTTGGCAATGTCGAGTTGGAGTTGGTTGCGCTGTTCCTGCGCTTTTCGCATTTCACGCAGCTTTTCAAGGTTCAACTTTTGATAACGGAGCGTCGAATTCCGTGTTCCAATGATACTTTCTTTTGCTTTAACAGTTTTCTTTTGGGATTCAATCGTTTGCTTTTGAGCGGCCACACGTTGTTTTGCACTGTTAGACTGGGACGTAGCACTGGCAAATCGGGTTTCGGTTTCTTCCAGAGCTTTTTTAGAAACGAACTTTTTCTCAAAGAGATCTTTATTTCGGTCTCTTTCTGACTTAGCATTGGCAAGATTGACCTCGGACGACACCAAAGACGCTTCGTTATCAATCAAGGTCAGCTTAGCTTGATTTAAGGATAGTCGAGCTTGCTCCAGAGAGAGTTGATCTTGTTCCAAGTTATTCTTTGTAGTTTGAATGTCAGTTTCGGCCGAGATTAACCTCGATTCAGACTCAGCTTTCGTAGTGGTTAAATTGGATTTGGCAATCTTGAAATTATTCTCTGCTTCTGTTAGCCTAGTCGCCAACTGTGATCTTTTTAGTTCCGTGTTGAGCTCAGCTTGCTTAACAGAGGCTTTCGCCGCATCAACATTGGCTTCAGCTTGACGCTTATCTTCGATAATCCGCTTGGGATCTAATTCAAGTAAGATTTGGCCAGCCTCTACATAGTCACCTTCGTCAACCAATAATTTGACAATTTCACCTTCAACATTGGATTTGACTTCGACCTCAACCAAAGCTTCCAAGTTACCAGTAGCACTGATCCTTTCTTGAAAATCACCACGCTTGACAATGCNAATTCGCTGTTTTGCCTGGGGAGATGCTCCTCTTTTCCCTCCACTCTTTTGGTNGCTGCAGGAAACACCAGCAACNGCCANTATNGCGAGTACTAATAAAAACAATCTATGTCTATTCATCATNNCCTGTTCTTTTTGCATTTTAAAGTATTTCTAACATTGATATTGATATAAACTTCATAACCTACGACCAAGGATATGCAACTGCTCGTTGAGGGGACATACTCAGAACCAATTTTCTGCGCTGATTTTAATCAGATCTAAGGGCTTCAATCGGTTGTAATTTGGAAGCCTTATTAGCCGGATAAAGCCCGAAAAAGAGCCCCACACCAATAGAAACGGATAAGGCCATAATAATTGCCTGGATTGAGATAACAGCTGGCCATCCACTCTCCGGCCAGACAAATTTCGTGATCACCCAAGCAAACCCTTTACCAGCAAAAATGCCGACCGAAGCACCCAGAACACCTCCAGAGAAGGTGAGAACCATAGCTTCGATCAGAAACTGAATCAGGATATCTCTTCTCTTGGCCCCAACAGCCTTTCTTAAACCGATTTCTTTAGTGCGTTCGGTAACCGAAACCAACATGATATTCATCACACCGATGCCAGCTACAATCAGTGCGATTCCAGCTACTGCACCCATACTCAACTTCATTATAGCACCCATTTTTTCGGCTTGAGCCAGTTCTTCTTTAGCGGTCCAATACTGGTATTCTTCACCAGTGTTGTTGTGTTGACGGCCCAATATAAACTTAGCATCTTCCGTCACACTTTCAACCAGATTTAAGTCGCTGACCTGTACCCGAATCCGCTCGATGTCTTTTCTACCTTTGAAACGTTGTTGCAAGGTGGTAATCGGGATAATGAAACGATCATCCCAGCCTTCGGTATCCATCGACCCACCTTTTTCCTCCATCACGCCAATGATTGTCAGCCGAACATCGAAGCGAGAGCCCCNCCTCCGCGAACTTTGTCGGGTGGCTTTAATCTCTTTTCCAATCGGGTCGGTAGCCCCAAAGAGCTCTTCTTTAACATTAAAACCGATAATGGCAACGCNCCTAGCCTCTCTATCATCGGCGTCAGATAGAAATCGACCAGACGATACATACCAGTTATGCAAAATATCATACCCACTAGCGGTGGCCACTACACGAGAGGGTTTGCTCTGCCCGTTGTAATTCAGGTTGACACCCCCAAAATCATCCTCAGGCACGGCCAGATTGACGTTGGCTACAGTTCCAAGTAACGCTTCCACGTCTGGTGTTTCCAGAGGTTCAGCACGATTACGTTGCCATCGTCGNCTAGTGACTCGGCTGGCTGCATTGCTCAGGGTTCCCGATTGGCGATCCCAAGAATCTTTGTATATCTCAATCACATTTAATCCGCCAGTCCGCTCAATTTCACGTAACACCATGGCTCTAGACCCATCACCAACTGAAACTACTCCCACCACAGCACAAACTCCAACTACTATACCAAGGATGGTTAACGCCGATCTTAACGGACTTCGCCGCAGGCTAGACAGTGCCAATCCTATGTATGCTAAAACACCCATTTCACTCCTTTCTCAAAGCTTCTACAGGTTGAAGTTTGGCCGCTCGAAAGGCTGGGTAGAGACCAAAGCCAATACCAACTGCAGCAGAGAAAGCCAGTGAAATACCAACCCACTCGATAGCAAAAACAAACGGCCACTGATCAACAATAGTCACAAACCGAGAAGCCAATTTAGAGGCAAAATAACCAAGCCCCACTCCCAGCAAAACACCGAGGGCCCCACCAACGCTGCACATAGCGGTTGATTCCGCCAGGAATTGAAAGAGAATGTCTCTTTGCTTCGCGCCAAGGGCTTTGCGGAGACCAATCTCTCGCGTGCGTTCGTTGACCGAAACCAACATCATATTCATGATGCCAATACCTCCTACCACCAATGAAACACAAGCAATTACGCTCAACGTAATTTGTAGCACTTTTCTTATCCGATCAAGCGTATCCACACTCTCAACCGTAAATCGTGTCCTAAAGAACTCGTCTTCGCCGTTGTGGTATTTCCGCATTACAGTCTTGACTTCTTCTGCCGCTTGATAAACCAAATCGACATTCTTAGCTTGGACGGACAGCATCGTTACTCGATCATCACCAGTAAAGCGATCCTGCATGGTAGAAAGCGGCATAAAGACGTGATTGTCCATATCCCAACCGTAACGGATACTGGTTCCACGTGGTGTCATCACACCAACAACCGTAAGGCGCTCAGCCCGTCGAGTGCTTTCCTCATTGGATCTTCGCCCGGGGCGATAACCCGTTCCATAAATGATCTTAATTTCTCTGCCGATGGGGTCCCGCCCCATAAACAGTTCGTCAATTAGTTTGAAACCCACCACACAAACGCGGGCTTTATTCTGAACATCTTCATAAGTGATAAACCGACCGGAGTGCAGGTCCCAATCCATACTCGTCTGTAGGGTTGGTGTGATACCATGATACCCAGCCCGTACTTCGTTGCCATCTTCTCCTTGGATGGTTGAGCCTCCCCAAACCGGAATGCGCGGTACCACAGTTTCGATGGACGGGGCTTCCGCTTCGATAGCCAAGACATCNTCATAGGTAAAGTATTCTTTGCTACGATTTCGGACCCAGCGATTTCCTTTTCGAATATGACCGCTGCGGTAGAGCGAGAATTGATCTGCACCACCAAAGCGGTTGGCCTCTTCCATAACGATTGCCTTAGCGCCATCCCCGATGGAAATCATCGCCAAAACAGAACCAACCCCGATGATAATACCAAGCATTGTCAACGTTGTCCTAAGCTTATTTGACAGAATGGCAACGATGCCNGCAAGTATACCTTCACNAATCCTCATTGAAAAGCATCCTTAAAAAACCTAAGATCATCTCTACCATATCAATATAGACGNAAGCACTGCAGATAATGATTATACTCTTTTCCAATTATTGGTTCCAAAGTACAATTAAAAGCAGAGTATCAGTTCTTAACATTGCTCAACTCTTTCAATAAAGCATTTAGGAAGACTTATAACTTGACATTTACCAAGCTCCAGTTTAATATTTGTCAGATTCCTCCTTCAATAGTATTAAGTCACAGTTTGTCATCTCAAAGGCTATATTAGTCAGATATTCTCGTTATTTTTATGACACTTGGTAAAGTTGTTGGTACAGTCGTTGCAACACGCAAAGACGAAAAGCTAATTGGAAACAGATTGATGATAGTTCAAGAGGTTGACCTTGATAATGAGCTNATCAGGCAGTATACCGTTGCTGTTGATTCTGTTGGAGCAGGGATAGGAGAAATCGTTCTGACAGCCGGAGGCAGTTCCGCAAGGTATACTGAAGCAACAAAAGGAAAGCCAGTTGACGCAGCAATAGTAGCAATTGTTGATACGGTTGAAATAAATGGGGAGATCATATATCAGAAGTAAAGAAATAAGATGAGTGAATTCGAGCTAGAGAACACCTACTTGACTGGTAACCAGTCGCCACCCTCCAACAAAAGTTATCGGCACAAGGAGTGGTGTAAACGTGGTTATCAGCCTTCGCTTGCACAATTTTGCCCAGACAGTGAAATNGGCATGATTATCGGACAAATGGGTTGGGTCGGAAGCCACTCTCATTCCCATGGTTATCTCTGGGGATCAGCTGGCAATGCAGGCTATTTACTGCAGAAACGTATCAGCGAGAATTATCTACTGCCGATCAGNCATTCTCCGCGTTACCAACTCCCTCCANCAATCGTAGTAAAGAACCTAGCTGGACGACATGTACTCTTGAGTAAGTCAGGATGTCGGCTTGATATGATTGCTATTGAACNCCCATCACTTAACGTTACAGTACTTGAAGTTGAAGATGACGGNTGTCACTACCGAATGCGTTTGGGNACNCCATCAATTCAACAATTAAATCAAATGAGNATTGAGGCGCCAAAACCAACAAGTGAATTTTTTCATTATATGCTTATATTCGACCGGCTAGGTGATAACGGCTTTAATGCACTTGTTCATTTGCAACCCAAATTTCTGAATTTAATTTCCCGATCGGAACATGGGTCCCCATCTCGGTTTTATAACTTCCTGAGAGGATATGAACCGGAAACACCGATTATATATGATCAATCAGGTGGAATTGGACTTGTGATGGAAAAGGCACCGGGAATTCCGGATCTCTCTTTTGAAAGTTTACGTCTCTTCACCGGTGAGGACCTAGTTGAGGATAAGCGTTCAAATCACCGTCATGTGATTTATTGGATTGGCCATGGGACCTTCTCGCGTGGCAATGATATCCTTGATGCATACCGTCATGCAGAATATTTTGAGTCTGCTGCCCGGATGGCTTGGGAAGCAAACCAAAAATCAATTAACGCGCAAGCTTACACTGACGATATTGTATCGTGCATCATGCAGGAGTTTCAGAANAANCAGACAACATCCTCATCACAGGATTCCTTTAATCATCCTCAAGAGAATCTGTTCAATTATTAACGAAATTGNAGTATAAAGCCTAGTTTGCATATCAGGTTCCGTATAAATCCCTTAGCCAGTCGAATTTGTCTCATTAATCTCGATCCNAGTCTTTTTATTTGCTAAATTCCAAGTCAGAATCTAATTTTCTTCTCAATAAAGTTTGAAAACTACCCTCTTAAAAAANAGGTTATTACCACAAGTTCTGCCCAATCTCAAATTTCTGATACGGAAATTTAGGGTTCTTTTTCAGCTAACTATCAGTTTCATCTCTCTAACTGTTGCTTATCCCGCCGAAAACGAAGAAATTTCGCTCATTGCTGTTGGTGACATTACAATCGGTAGCGATCTTACACCGANTTTAAAGAAATCTGGNGTTGATATTGTCTTTTCGGAAGTTAGCAGNTTGTTACAGTCTGCCGACATTTCAGTTGCGACCTTAAACACAAGCATCTCTGATCGGGGTGAACCCAAATACGGTTTGNGCCATAAAGCATTTCGTGCCGTACCAGACCTTGCCCGTGGTATCTCAAACGCTGGATTCGATTTAATTTCACTTACAACTCCGCATTTACTTGACTTTGGTGTTGATGCTTTAGAGGATACAATCCAACTTCTCAATAATTTCCAAGTAAAAACAGTAGGAGCAGGTCTAACGGAAGAGGAGGCAAATAAACCCGCTTGGTTCGATGTCAAAACGGCACAGATTGCATTTTTGGCATATTCTCACGGTCGTTTTTTTGCAACACAGGGAGAAGGATTTATCTCTCGTGCACTTCATAGTTCTATGATCGAAAAAGTAGAAAGGCTTTCAAAACGGGCTGACTTACTNATAGTAATGACTCACTGGGGAAAACCTCGNCAAACAAGAGAGGTCACGAAACGCCAGCAATTTTTTGCCCATGCATTGGTTGACGCNGGTGCAGACCTNGTTCTCTGTCAACGACTTCATATGCTACAGGGAACTGAAATTTACCAAGGGAAACCGATTGTCTACAGCTTAGCCGACTTTGTTTATGGCAACTATGACAANCAATACACAAGGATTATTNCTCCCAAAATGACCTTCTGNGANGGTGAACTAAAACTGATTGAGCTGATACCGGTTTGGGTGGGTAATCCTGAAGCTAAATATCAGCCCNAAATNTTGAATGGTGAATTGGCAAAACTTGCACTTGAAAANTATCAGNTTCTTTGTAAAGAGTTAAANACAGAGNTGGTAATAGAATCAAGCAAGGGGTTTATCTATCCTAAGCCAACAAAAAGCCATAGCAAACAAGACGCTTTTGGCATTGGTGATTATGTTGAGAAAACCCGTGGTGACAGATCTCAAAAGGTAATCTATCTTCTCGATATTTCATCCAGTATGAGCAGACAGAACAAACTAAAACTCGCTGTCTCAGCTTTGAAAGATGCAGTTAACATGCTAAAACCAGACGATCAATTTAACCTTATCACCTTCGACTCTGACGTTCACCCATACTCAAAAAGTATGTTGGCTGCAACTCCAGAGAACCTTAGCACTGCCTGCCAATTCTTAGATCAGTTGCAACATGGTTCCGGCACGAATCTATCTGCTGCAATTGAGGACGGCCTAAAGCTAACACCTTCAACTCTGGTAGTTGTGTCCGATGGTACCCCAAGTCGTGGAATAAGGAATCCGGATCAGATTTGCCAGATGGTTCGCCGCTGGAATATGTCNCAAACNAGGATTATGACCATTGCGCTTGGTNGNGATCATTCCGATGATGACGTTGNGTTATTACAGCAACTAGCCAGTGACCACAATGGAAAGATGGTCTTGATCAATATCAAGTAACTNAAAATTCTATTTAATAANAAGCTNGATTAACTTCAAACGNTTGAACAAAATANTGGTAATGGAACTAGAAGCCCNANTNGGGCTTCGNAGATGCTAAATCTANGCTGATCTAAACTTCCGTGACAGAAAATTTTCATGAACCGACCGCTCCACAAGNCCTACAATGGCCTAACAGCCAAATCCCTTTTAATTGCTGTCTTCATTTTNCCTGTTAATGTATTCTGGATTATTCAACTCGAAGTCGTTCGATACACTCANCCAACCTTGGTCCANCCATTGTCAAATGTCATTTTTATTGTCTTTTGGCTTGTCATAGTTGGTTATAGCCTTAAAATTATCTCTCCCAAAATTGGACTCACCCCACAAGAGATCCTAACGGTTTACATTATGTTATGCGTCGTTTCTTCACTCTGTTCGCATGATATGATTGAGATTTTGGTTACNTTGATGGGACACCCATTTCGTTTTGCAACATCAGAAAACGAGTGGCGNGCCCTATTTTGGCGTCAGTTGCCAGAGTGGTTGGTAGTAAATGATGAAAAAGTTCTAAAAGGTTATTACGAAGGGGCTTCCTCGTTGTATGTCAAGGAAAACTTGACTGCCTGGATTATTCCATCTTTGTGGTGGATTACCTTCATATTCGTTCTGTTAACNGTTATGCTTTGTATCAANANANTNNTGAGAATTCAGTGGACGGAACGGGAANGATTAACCTANCCTATCATCCAACTTGCGCTTGAAGTCACCGACCAAAAACTTACCTTTTTCAGAAACAGATTGATGTGGTTTGGTTTTGCACTTGCCAGTTTGATCAGCATTCTGAACTTACTTAACTCTATATTTCCTGAGTTGCCTTATATACCGGTTAAACGACAATCCATCAATCAATATTTCACCAGCCGACCTTGGAACGCAATGGGAGGTGTCCGCGTTGCGTTCTACCCATTTGTTATCGGTATCAGTTTTTTGATTCCTTTAGACTTACTATTTTCCTGTTGGTTCTTCTACTGGCTTTATAAAACGGAGTTGATGATTGGTAAAATTGTTGGAATGTCAAATTTACCCCGATTTCCATATGCCAATGAACAAGGGTTTGGTGCTTACATTGGCCTATTAGTGTTCACTTTCTGGGCAGGAAGATCACATTTTAAAAATCTACTACATCATTTTTCAAACCTCCATCATGCAAAGATAGAAGAAGGTAACGATAATAATGAGCCGATTCCATACCGTTTAGCTTTTTTAGGTATTATAATTGGCCTTGCATTTCTAACGATTTTTTCGTACAAAATAGGTATGGCATTTTGGGTCATCCCAATATTTTTTGCCATTTATTTTTTGCTAGCAATTATGATTGCTAGACTTCGGGCGGAACTTGGATTTTTGGTACACGATTTGCACAGAATCGATCCACATAGTATGATCATTACTGGGGTTGGAACACGTAGACTTAACACAGGAACCTTAATCACATTTTCGGTGTATATGTTTTTTAATCGTGCTTATCGTGCTCATCCAATGCCCCAGCAACTTGAAGCACTAAAAATTTCAAGTGTTCAGAATATCAATTCTAAACAAGTCGCTATTTCAATTTTAGTTGCAACTTTTATGGGATCAATCGTAACGTTTTGGTTGCTTCTCGATAATTATTATCGGCATGGAGCTGAATCAGGATATTACGGGCCTTGGGCACTGGGCTTCGGTCGTCAAGTCTACAACCAACTTGCAGGCTGGATGAATTATCAACAGGATAACGATTTACTTGGCATGGGTTTTGCCGGAATTGGCTTGGGTTTGACATCAGCATTAATGATTCTTCGAGCCAGATTTTTGTGGTGGCCACTTCATCCACTCGGTTATGCAATGGCAAACAGCTGGGGGATGTCAAACTTATGGAGTTGTCTTTTAGTTGTTTGGTTGATTAAGTTCCTCATTCTTCGCCATGGAGGCTTGAAATTGTATCGTCGTGCTATCCCATTTTTTCTAGGAATGGCCTTAGGAGATTATATCTTTGGAGGGACTTGGAGTATCGGAAGTATATTAACAAACACCACATTATACCAATTTTGGCCATAAAAAAACACAATTCAAGGAGAAATGTTTTGAAATTCGAAAGCAAGTTGGTTGGTGAATTCTTCGAGATGCAAAAGGAAATCGATCGTCTTTTTGATTCTTTTACGAAATCATCTTCAAACGTTCCAACCGAAGCCGGATTATGGCAACCACCAACCGATATTTACGAGACAGCAGATAGCTTCGTTGTCAAAATGGAAGTTGCGGGAATTAAACCTGATGAAGACGTAAAAATCGAGATTGAAGGTAATAAACTTCTTATCCGAGGTAATAGGCAGGATAGGACTGAGCTCAAAAAACAGCACTATCACCAAGCCGGTCTAAACTACGGTCTGTTTGAACGAACCGTAGTACTTCCCAACGTGTTAGAACAGGAAGTGACACCAACGGCCACCTATGAAAATGGTTTTCTTGAAATACACATTTTGAAGGAAAAACATAAGACAAAAGAAATTGTAGTGGTTGAATTTAGTGACGCGAAGCTAACCCCAGATTTGGAACGAAAGGAACTTATAACAGATGAGTCAGAATAGTGAAACCCAATTAGATGATAATGGAAACACTGAAAGCGAAGAAAATGTTGATGTTGTAGAAGATTT
>NZUQ01000025.1 GCA_002697225.1 Candidatus Poribacteria bacterium | reverse complement strand
TAATAATTGATAGCTTCCAAATCATGATCTCCTAACAGTCCTATGGTCATTGCTGCTGTGAATATGTCTCCTGCTCCGANAGTATCAACAACTTCTACGCGAATCCCTTGGCATTCGCTAACTTGGTCNCTTGAGACTAAGATGGCNCNTTTNTCCCCTNGAGTCAGCGCAATCAGGCGTAAATCGTATTGTTTCANCAATNCCTTGACGATAGTCATATTTGAGCCNGACAACCCCAAGGCTGNNGCTAAGACGGGCAATTCTTCGTCACTCANCTTTANCACATCAGCAAATTGCAGGGATTGTNGAACCAATGTAAGATCNTAAAACTGTTGCCGAAAATTAATGTCGAAAACGCGTAGGCAGTCAGGTGGTAGAGATTCGAGGAAGCGTTGGATAGTATCTCGCGACATCTGGCTCCGTTGACTAATGTACCGTAGCAAACTGCGTTAGGCGTAGAAGCCAACAATGCAAGTTCCTTAGACCATGGAATGAAATCCCACGCTGAATCACCGCAAATTTTAAACTTTGGATGACCTGATGGGTTAAGTTGAACCTGAACCGTTCCTGTCGGATGCCGATCAGAAAAGGTAATCGATGATGTATTGATCTGACGTGTCTCTAGAAATGATAAGATTTGTAGGCCTAGTTGATCTCGACCAACACAACTAACCATGTGTGTATTTGTTCCTAATGCTTGGGCCTGACAGGCAAAGTTGGCTGGTGCACCTTCGAAACGTTTCCTGTCAGGAAAAACGTCCCATAATACCTCTCCAATGCCCGTAATTTGAAAGTTACTTTCCATTTTAGAATCGGTCATATCTATAATTCTACTTGAATTCGATTCATAAGCGCAACATAGGTGAAATGTTTAAGAGGTAAGTTGTGATATTCTCAATCGAAGGAACAGTTCTGGATGATGAGTCACAATTTGCTTAGGTTAAGTCTAAGTCCCCCATCTGAAGCTAAACTACACATCTTAGAGGTCTCTTTTTTTGCTATAAAATTAGTAGGGAATAAGTTTTAATTGGATCATCAGATTTTTATTTATTGATAGATGATATGAAGAGGAAATGAGAAAGGATTTCCATGTTTGGGCTTGTTTTGTCGGAATTATTACATTATTTAAAAATTAAAGTGATTTTCATCTTGACATCTTGCAATATAAGACATATAATTACCCGCTTTCTTGAAAGAGAAAGTGTAGCATTCTAAAGTTCTTTGAAAACTGAATAGACTGATTAGTCGGTGTGTTTTTTGTAGTGAATTGAACACTATCATAGTGGACATGGCTCGTTAATTTTGTCTGACATGTTTTCATGTGTGTTGGACGTTAAACGTATTAAGAATTACTTTTTGGAGAGTATGATACCGGCTCAGGACGAACGCTGGCGGCGTGGATTAGGCATGCAAGTCGAACGAGAATCTTAACTTCGGTTATGAAGAGAGTGGCGAAAGGGTGAGTAACGCGTAGGTAATTTGCCCTTGAGACAGGAATAACATCCCGAAAGGGTTGCTAATACCTGATAACATCTATTAACCCTCGGGTTTTTNGATCAAATGAAGGCTCTGCTTTCGCTCAAGGAGAAACCTGCGTCCTATTAGCTTGTTGGTNGGGTAATGGCCTACCAAGGCGATGATGGGTAGCTGGTCTGAGAGGATGGTCAGCCACATTGGGACTGAGACACTGCCCAAACTCCTACGGGAGGCTGCAGTCGAGAATATTTCGCAATGGGGGAAACCCTGACGATGCGACGCCGCGTGGGGGATGAAGGTCTTCGGATTGTAAACTCCTGTTCTACAAGAAGAACGNGCAGTTAGTGATAAGCTAACTGCNNTGACTGTATTGTAGCAGCAAGCCCCAGCTAACTACGTGCCAGCAGCTGCGGTAATACGTAGGGGGCAAGCGTTGTCCGGAATTACTGGGCGTAAAGCGCACGCAGGCGGCCATATAAGTCGGGTATGAAATTGCTTGGCTTAACCAAGCAACTGTATTCGATACTGTGTGGCTTGAGTACGAGAGGGGAAAGTGGAATGTACAGTGTAGCGGTGAAATGCGTAGAGATTGTACAGAACACCGGTAGCGAAGGCAGCTTTCTGGCTCGATACTGACGCTGAGGTGCGAAAGTCTGGGTAGCGAACGGGATTAGATACCCCGGTAGTCCAGACCGTAAACGATGGGTACTAAGTGTAGGGGATACGACTCTTCTGTGCTGTAGCTAACGCATTAAGTACCCCGCCTGGGGAGTACGGCCGCAAGGTTAAAACTCAAGGTAATTGACGGGGGGCCGCACAAGCGGTGGAGCATGTCGCTTAATTCGAAGCAACGCGAAGAACCTTATCCAGGGCTTGACATATCTCTGATCGCCATAGAAATATGGCTTTCCTTCGGGACAGAGTTACAGGTGCTGCATGGCTGTCGTCAGCTCGTGTCGTGAGATGTTGGGTTAAGTCCCGCAACGAGCGCAACCCTTGTCGTTAGTTGCCATCAGGTAATGCTGGGGACTCTAGCGAGACCGCTGGTGAAGAGCCAGAGGAAGGTGGGGATGACGTCAAGTCCGCATGGCCCTTATGCCCTGGGCTGCACACGTGCTACAATGGTCGGTACAGAGGGTTGCCAAACCGCAAGGTGGAGCGAATCCCAAAAAGCCGGCCTCAGTTCGGATTGGAGTCTGCAACTCGACTCCATGAAGTCGGAATCGCTAGTAATCGCGGATCAGCATGCCGCGGTGAATACGTTCCCGGCCCTTGTACACACCGCCCGTCACGCCATGAAAGCTGGTAGCATTCGAAGCCAGTCAACTAACCTTCGGGAGGTTGCTGTCGAAAATGAGATCAGCGATTGGGGCGAAGTCGTAACAAGGTAGCCGTAGGGGAACCTGCGGCTGGATCACCTCCTTTCTAAGGAGCAATATGTTTTACTGTGAAACATTACGGCTTTGATTGATATTCAGTTTTCAAAAGCTTTGGTTTGGGTATATAGCTGGGTGTATAGCTCAGTTGGTTAGAGCGCTGTGCTGATAACGCAGAGGTCTCTGGTTCGATTCCAGATATGCCCATTTAGTGTGGGGGCGTAGCTCAGTTGGGAGAGCGTCTGCCTTGCACGTAGAAGGTCAGCGGTTCGAATCCGCTCGTCTCCACTCTGCTTTGTGCGTTGTTAGCTCAAAGCGATGATCTTTGACAAGTACATGAATTTCTTTTGATTAAAAGCTTCTTAGTATAAAAAAATTGTTAAGCTACTAAGGGCCTACGGTGGATGCCTTGGTGCTAGGCGTCGATGAAGGGCGTGATAAACTGCGATAAGCTTTGGGTAATAGTTCTATGTGTTGATCCAGAGATTCCCGAATCGGGCAACCGGATAGACAGTTTAATGTCTATCGATTGCGTTTGAATGAATGCAATCGGTAACTGGGGGAAGTGAAACATCTCAGTACCCCAAGGAACAGAAAGAAAAATCGATTCTCTGAGTAGCGGCGAGCGAAATGGGAATAGCCTAAACCAAATATGTGTGATAGTCTGCGCACGTTGCATATTTGGTGTTGTGGGATATAATCGGAGTGGCGTGCAGGTCACTCGGGAAGTTACAAATAAGTTTTCTAGCTTAAGAACTCTGGAATAGGTTCACCATAGAAGGTGATAGTCCTGTGAGCGAAAGAAAATTTACTTCCTGGATTTTGTTCCCGAGTACCACGGGATAGCCAAACCTGTGGGAATCTAGGAGGACCATCTCCTAAGGCTAAATATGACCTAGCAACCGATAGTGAAAAAGTACTGTGAAGGAAAGGTGAAAAGTTCCCCGGGAGGGAAGTGAAATAGAACCTGAAACCGTAATGGCCTACAAGCTGTGGAAGTGCTAGACCAAGCTTTGCTTGGTATGCATGACCGCGTGCCTTTTGCATAATGAGCCGGTGACTTACTCTGTGTAGCAAGATTAAGCTTTTCTGAAGCGTAGTCGTAGTGAAAACGAGTCTGAATAGGGCGCATAGTTGCATGGAGTAGACCCGAAACTGGGTGATCTATCCATGGGCAAGGCGAAGCGTATGTAAAAGTACGTGAAGGCCTGAACCCACCAAGGCTGAAAACTTGGGGGATGACCTGTGGATCGGAGTGAAAGGCTAATCAAACCCAGTAATAGCTGGTTCTCCCCGAAATAGCTTTAGGGCTAGCCTTATGTGTTCAGCGGTGGAGGTAGAGCTCTAATTGGACTAGCGGCCCTACCAGGTTAGCAACTCCAGTTAAACTACAAATGCCATCGTTCCAAAGCATAGGAGTCAGTCAGTGGGGGATAAGCTCCATTGACGAAAGGGAAACAGCCCGGACCGCCAGCTAAGGTCCCTAAATACAAGTTAAGTGGCAAAGGATGTTTTGTTACATAGACAGCCAGGATGTTGGCTTAGAAGCAGCCATTCATTTAAAGAGTGCGTAACAGCTCACTGGTCAAGCGACTTTGCACCGAAAATTTCAGGGGCTTAAACTTGTTACCGAAGCTGCGGATTGTTCTCGTTTACGAGGATAGTGGTAGGGGAGCGTTCTATAGTAGGTTGAAGGAGAATTGAAAAACTCTCTGGACAAATTAGAAGTGATCATGCCGGCATGAGTAGCGATAAAACAAGTGAGAAGCTTGTTCGCCGTAAGCCTAAGGTTTCCTGTGGAAGGCAAGTCCACACAGGGTTAGTCGCGTCCTAAGTCGAGGCTGAAGAGCGTAGACGATGGGTAACAGGTTAATATTCCTGTACCACCACCAGGCGATTGAATCTAGGAGAGACGCAAACATTAGAATCTACTAGCGGATGGAAGTGCTAGGTCAAGCGGACGGAGGTTCCGGTTAATCCCGGAAATTACCTCTGAAAGTGATGAGGTGTCCTTAAGGACTGAACTGGTTCGGTTGTTTGCCAAGAAAAGAACTCCGAGAGGACAAATGGTGGTGTGCGTACCGCAAACCGACACAGGTAGGCAAGGAGAATATCCTAAGGCGCTCGAGAGAACTCTCGCTAAGGAACTCGGCAAAATGGCTCCGTAACTTCGGGAGAAGGAGTGCTTGAGTTGGCTGGTTCGCCAGTCTAGCGAAAGCCGCAGTGAAAAGGCCCATGCGACTGTTTACTAAAAACACAGGTCTGTGCTAAATCGTAAGATGATGTATACGGACTGACGCCTGCCCGGTGCTGAAAAGTTAAGGAGAGGGGTTAGAGCTTAGGCTCGAAGCTCTGAACCGAAGCTTCAGTAAACGGCGGCGGTAACTATAACCGTCCTAAGGTAGCGAAATTCCTCGTCGGGTAAAATCCGACCTGCACGAATGGCGTAACGATATGGGCACTGTCTCAGCGAGAGACTCGGTGAAATTGTATTATCGGTGAAGATGCCGATTACCCGTAAAAAGACGGAAAGACCCCGTGAACCTTTACTATAGCTTGATATTGAATTTGGATTTAGCTTGTGTAGGATAGGTGGGAGACTTTGAAGCTGGAGCGCTAGCCCCAGTGGAGTCGNCCTTGAAATACCACTCTTGTTGTATCTAAATCCTAACTCTGGTTTGTATATCCAAGCCGAGGACAGTGTCAGGTGGGTAGTTTGACTGGGGCGGTCGCCTCCCAAAGCGTAACGGAGGCGCCCTAAGGTTCCCTCAGCGTGATTGGAAACCACGCGTAGAGTGTAAAGGCATAAGGGAGCTTGACTGCAAGACAGACATGTCGAGCAGGTGCGAAAGCAGGGCTTAGTGATCTTGCGATNCCGTGTGGAAGGGTCGTAACTCAACGGATAAAAGGTACTCCGGGGATAACAGGCTTATCGCGCCCAAGCGCTCACAGCGACGGCGCGGTTTGGCACCTCGATGTCGGCTCATCACATCCTGGGGCTGCAGCAGGTCCCAAGGGTTGGGCTGTTCGCCCATTAAAGTGGTACGTGAGCTGGGTTTAGAACGTCGTAAGACAGTTCGGTCCCTATCTTTTACGGGCGTAGGAAATTTGAGTGGAGCTGCCGCTAGTATGAGAAGACCGTGGTGGACGAACCTCTGGTGCACCAGTTGTCACGCCTGTGGCATCGCTGGGTAGCTATGTTCGGAANGGATAAATGCTGAAAGCATCTAAGCATGAAGCCTTCCTCAAGATAAGATTTCCCACAGAGTTAATCTGGTAAGACCCCTTGTAGATAACGAGGTTGATAGGCCAAGTGTGTAAGCGCGGTGACGTGTTTAGCTAATTGGTACTAATTGGTCGAGGGCTTAACTTAATTCTAACTTTTAATTGATTGAGATGATTGTACTTGTCAATTTGAATTTATTTGGTATGTTTTTGCCAAATTGATCGATTTTCCGGTGACTATAGCGAAGGGGAAACACCCGTTCCCGTTCCGAACACGGTAGTTAAGGCCTTCAGCGCCCATGATACTTCGAGGGCGACCTCGTGGGAAAGTCGGACGTTGCCGGGATTCTTTGTTGAAAAAGCCTGTGGGATCTGGTTTAAACTAGATCCCACAGGCTTTTTTTGTTTCTGATTCGGCTGTTTGCTGTTCCTTTGACAAAATGCCTTTGTCTGTGCTATGATTTTGACAGATTTGTTAAATGAAATCGAGAGGTGTAGCGTGTCTGGGCATTCCAAATGGGCTTCAATTAAGCATAAGAAGGCGGCTAATGATGCTAAACGGGGAAAGTTGTTCACGAAGTTGCTGAAGGAAGTTACTGTGGCTGCTCGAAACGGTGGTGGNGATCCAGAAATGAATCCACGTTTACGCACGGCGATACAAGCTGCTAAAGCTGCGAATGTTCCGAATGATACGATTGACCGTGCTGTTCTCAAAGGTACAGGAGATCTCGAAGGAATCAATTACGAAGAAGTCGTTTACGAGGGGTATGGGCCGAGTGGAGTGGCACTAATTATTGAGGTTTTAACTGATAATAGGAATAGATCCGTTTCTGATCTGCGGAATATTTTAGACCGAAACGGCGGTGCGATGGGAGAACGTGGATGTGTTTCATGGATGTTTGAAAAGCGCGGTTTAATTTTCGTTGAACGAAATAGTATTGATGAAGATGAGCTTTTTCTGATTGCGGCTGAGTCTGGTGCTGAAGATCTTGAAATTCAAGAGAATCAAATTCAAATTGTCTGTCCATTTGAAGGGTTTGAATCCGTACGTGCTGCCATTCAAGAATCTCAAGCTGATATTTCTTTGGCAGAGATTACAATGGTTCCACAGACGACAATCACGTTGGACAAGAAGCAAGCTGAAGAAATGATTAGGCTTATGGACTCGCTTGATGATAGCGATGATGTCCAAAAAGTTTATGCGAACTTCGATATTTCAGACGATATTTTAGAAGCAGCATAGTTGGATGATTGGGTAATAGAGATTGCTGGTATTGGGTATTGACAGCGGTCTTGCCAATACTGGTTATGGTTTTGTCAGGTCCGTCGGTTCGAAATTTGAGATGGTAGATAGTGGTAATATTAAAACTGCTGCCAAAGTACCATCGCCTGATCGGCTCAAGGTTATATCGGATACTCTAGATCGCCTCGTTGAACTGCATCNGCCACAGGTTTTAGCGATCGAGGAACTGTTTTTCAGCAAAAATGTAACTAGTGCGCTTGCGGTGGGGGAAGCAAGGGGNATCGCAAAGTTAGTTGCTGCTAATAATGAAATTCCTGTCTTTGATTACAAACCAGCAGAAGTAAAAAAGGCCATTGTTGGATATGGTGCAGCCACGAAGCGCCAAATCCAAGAAATGATTAAAGTTGTTCTTAATCTCGACTTTATTCCTCAACCTGATCACGCTGCGGATGCGTTAGCTTTGGCAATTTGTCATCTTCGATCGCGGAAGTATCTTGAACTCCAGGAAAGACATACTATATGATTGCGTTCCTTCATGGNGAGCTTGCGTCNAAAGACGCAAACCNTGTTGTCGTCGATGTTAGCGGTGTTGGATATCTGTTGGAGATTCCGCCTGGTTCAGAACATGAGTTGCCAGATGTTGGCTCAGAGGTTAAGTTTTACACGCACTATTATATNCGTGAGAAAGAGGTGAAACTTTACGGNTTTTGGTCGCTTGATGAACTCAAAGTTTTCACAATCGCAATTACTGTAAAGGGAATTGGGCCAGCGCTTGCTTTAAATATTGTGTCNAAGCTTACTCCTNCACAGTTTCGACAAGCAATATTGGCTGAGAATCACGCAGCGTTAATGCGTGTCCCAAGGCTGAGTAAGCAGAACGCTCAACTTGTGATTATGACTTTGAAAAAGAAGATTACTCAGATTGGGTTTGACGGNAAAATTGAAGAGGACGGATCTGGGAAACGGAATAGAGAGGCAATTGAGGCATTAATAGGGCTTGGTGGATCGGAAGCAGGGGCGGAAAAAGCAGTAGCAGAAGCTCAGCGAGTGCTTGGTGATGAGGCAAAAATAGAGGATTTAACCCGCCTCGCGCTACGCTACTTGNCCCAATTTTCTTAGNTAAACTGGGATAAATGGAAAAACAAATTGAGCATTTTCTTGATGAGGAAGAGAATCAATATAGTCTTAGACCTCAAGAACTCAGTGAGTTTATTGGTCAAGAAAAGAACAAAGAAAAATTACGGATACATATTGAGGCAGCTGGACAACGTAATCAGGCTCTTGAGCATGTTCTGCTTGTCGGTCCTCCAGGACTTGGTAAAACAACGCTGGCTAAAATTATTTCCAACGAAATGTCAAGCGGGTTTAAGTCGGCAGTTGGACCATCAATGATAAAGATTGAGTTGGCTACGATTCTAACAAATTTAGCAGAAGGTGATGTGTTTTTTATAGATGAAATTCATCGAATGCAGCCGCAAATACAGGAAACGCTCTATCCTGCCATGGAGGATTATAAGCTTGATTTGCCTGTAGGTCAGGGGCCATCAGCTGATATTATTCCAGTTCCTTTATCCCGTTTTACNCTTATTGGNGCTACGACGCGTGAGGGGCTGTTAGCTGCACCATTTCGTGATCGATTTGGTATTCGTATTCATCTTGATTATTACACAGTGGAAGAACTAAAAATCGCTATTCTGCGTAACAGCGAAAAAATGAACGTTGAAGTTGATGATGAAGCGCAACTCGAGATAGGATTGCGGTCACGAGGTACAATGCGAATAGCCAAAAATTTGCTCTTTAATGTTCGGGATTATGCTTCTGTAAAGTATGATGGTGTTGTTACAAAAGATGTTGCGCTTGAAGCACTCAGCTTCTTCCAGATTGATGAACTTGGACTTGATGAACAGGATCGTGACTATTTGCGAGCATTAATAGATAAGTTTGATGGCCGTGCGGGGNTGAAATCGCTTGCTGTTGCAATCAGCGAAGATGAACGCACTGTTGAAGAGGTCTATGAGCCTTATCTAATTAAGATNGGTTTTATATCGTTTACACNAACGGGGCGAGTGGCGACCGATCGAGCGTATAATCACTTAGGTTATAAAAATCAGACATTACTTGAATTCTAACTGAAGTTGCGACTTACTGATTTCGATTACAATCTTCCCAAACAGCTTATTGCTCAGGATCCTCTTGAACAACGAGATCGTTCTCGGCTTCTGGTTGTCAATCGGGAAACGGAAAAAATTCACCATACTGAATTTTCGCAGGTTGCTGATTTTCTTCCATCTCCATCTCTCCTGGTACTAAACAATACAAAAGTTATTCCCGCACGGTTGATTGCTAAAAAAATTACTGGAGGGAAGATTGAGGTTTTTCTATTAAGACAAAGGGGGAAAAAAACTTGGGAAGCTCTAATAAAACCGGGAAAAAGGGTGAAGCGGGGGACACTTCTTGAGTTTGCAGATTGTGAACTGACAGCTCGAATTCTGACACGTACAGATGCTGGTAATTATATGGTACGGTTTCGTTATAATGGAGATTTTAATCAGATTCTTGAACAAGTGGGGCAGATACCACTTCCTCCGTATATAAAGAGATCTCCAAATTTGGAGGATATTGATCGATATCAATGTGTTTATGCTAGTGCAAGTGGCGCAGTCGCTGCACCAACTGCAGGCCTACATTTTACGCCTGAGTTGATTGATCAACTGAAAGGGAGAGATATTGAGGTATCGAGTTTGACATTGCACGTTGGCCTCGGTACCTTCCAGCCTATTAAAACCTCAAACATTACAAAGCATAAAATGCATGCTGAATATTTTGAGATATCCTCAAGGACTGCTGATCAGATCAATAATGCTAGAAAACAGGGGCGAAAAATTGTTGCTGTAGGAACAACGACTGTGCGTGCGATTGAGTCTGCAGTTGTTGATGGCCAAATTCGTCCACAAAAGGGTGATACTGATATTTTTATCTATCCGAATTATGTGTTTAAGAGTGTGGATGCATTGATCACCAATTTTCATTTGCCCAAATCAACATTATTAATGCTTGTAAGTGCTTTAGCAACTCCAGAACTCATATTTTCAGCATATCAGAACGCGATTGATCAAGAGTATCGCTTTTATAGTTATGGCGATGCGATGTTAATTAGGTAAACAAAAATTTTGAGGAGAGAATTTTGGAAATCTTAGGTAGTTTTATGCCATTGATTTTAATCATCCCCATCTTTTGGTTCTTGATTTTACGACCAGAACAGGTTAAACGGAAAAAACACCAGAAAATGCTGGATAATCTGTCGAAAGGGGATCAAGTTGTTACAAATGGTGGCTTGCATGGAAAAGTGGTTGGTGTTGATAAAGATATTGTCGTGATCACCATTGCAGAAGGTGTTAAAGTGGAANTAACCCGAAGTGCGGTTGCGTTTCTAAAAAAGGGTGGAGAATTAATAGAAGGTGAGTGATTTAAATATGATTTATGAAGCAAGCGATTCAATACGGTCGAGGCCTCCCATATATGGTTTAAGTACTTGTGGGATTCCTACGCTTCCATCTGCGTACTGGTAGTTTTCAAGTATAGCAATGACTACNCGTGGTAGTGCTAAACCCGANGCATTTAATGTGTGNACAAATTCTGGTTTTGCTCCGCTTTCTCGACGAAANCGAATATTTGCNCTTCTTGCTTGAAANTCCTCGAAATTACTACATGAAGAGATTTCGAGGAATCTCTCTTCACCAGCTGTCCAAACTTCCACATCGTAACACTTGGATGCTGAAAAGCCTAGNTCTGCTGTGCAGAGTGTAATCACTCTATANGGCAGACTTAGTGCCTGTACCACAGCTTCTACGTTNGTTAGCAGTGATTCGTGTTCATCGTATGAAGTCTCGGGGGNAGTNAATTTGACCATCTCCACTTTATCAAACTGGTGAAGTCGAATCATTCCCCGTGTTTCGCGACCNTAAGATCCTGCTTCTCGGCGGAAGCAAGGAGTATATGCAGTATAATTTATTGGTAGGTTCGCACCACTTAACATCTCATTGGCAAAAATATTGGTTACGGGTACTTCAGCCGTTGGAATAAGAAAGAGATCATTCTCTGGGTTTTCTTGATCNTGGTCACATCGATACATGTCAGATTCAAACTTGGGTAATTGCCCGGTTCCAGTCATTGTAGGTCGNTTAGCTACAAATGGTGGTGAAATTTCGGTGTACCCATGNTNATTTGTATGGAGATCAAGCATGAAGTTTATCAATGCTCGTTCGAGCTTAGCGCCAATTCCTTTGTATAATAAAAAATTGTTACCTGCTATTTTCGATCCCCGTCTAAAGTCTACGATATCTAGTGCTTCAGCAATTTCCCAATGAGGCTTCGGCTCAAAATCGAAATTTGGTTGTTTGCCCCAGCGTTTGATTTCAGGATTGTCAGATTCACTAGAACCAATGGGAGTTGTCTCNTGTGGGATGTTCGGAATTTCCATCAGTGTTTTGTCAATTTCTGCCTTNAGCGATTGNGCTTGATTATTNAATTCCTTNATTTTTTGAGAGATGTTTTTCATCTCGGCGATCTTATCGGACGCATTCTGATTTGATCGCTTCAACTCTGCAATCTCCTTTGAAACATTATTTTGGTAATTTCTAAGCTTGTCGGCTTCGGTCTGTGTATATCGCCATTGNCGATCAGCATCCAGCAACNGAGAGAGTGAAATGTCGGCTCGTCGGTGCTTTAAGGATGCTTCGACAATATCTGGATTTTCACGAATGAATTTAAGATCCAACACGTGTTGTTCTCCTTACACAGAGACCTGTTCATTAATACTATTAAAAGATAGGAAAGTAACCTATGATATGGGAACGACCCCGACGAGATTTGAACTCGCGATCTTCTGCGTGACAGGCAGGTGTGTTGACCAGGCTACACCACGGGGCCAATTGGTAAGGGCATGCTGCTATTCTAATTTGGTAGGCGGAACAGGAGTCGAACCTGTGACCTACGGCTTGTAAAGCCGCCGCTCTAACCAGCTGAGCTATCCGCCCCTAAAGAAACTCTTGACAAAAGGCTGGGAAATTGTAGCGCACCCTAATTTGTTTGTCAAGGGCAAAATAGGGATTTTGGAGGTTGTTTAGCAGAGGTTCTTGACCTAAATCTGCCTAAAATCAAAATTGGACCTTAATGGGTTACTTATCTAACTTAATAGCTTGGTTCAATTTTAGGAGATCTTGATTTTTTAAGTCTGGTTTACTTTTGTATTGATAATAGTAATTAAGTACTTTCCCTACATGACGTTCTGTTTCACGAATAGACGGCACATTTTCTCCGACTCGTCCTGGGCCTGCATTATATGCTGAAATACCAAGTGCGTAGTTATTGTGGTAGCGATCCAACATCATCCGTAGATATCTAGAGGCTCCTTCCAAATTCTTTCCAGCGTTGAAGCGTTCATCAATCTTTGAATTGTGATTGGGTTGTGTAATGTTCTCATAATCAGGGACTCTAAGGCCGAGATCTCTAGCGGTGGGAGGCATCAATTGCCCAAGNCCAACGGCACCGGATTTGGAAATTGCATCCGGTTTNAATGCAGATTCAACNTTGATCATTGAAAGAAGCAATTCAATTTCGAGATTATATTGATTGGCGATGGTTTCAGCATGTGACGNACGNATTATTTTTTGCTTATTGTCGTTNTTGGTTTNGNTANCGGNTGGGAANCCAAGGGTAAAACTAACNGATATGAAATGCNGNTTTTCGCGTTCTTGATCNTCNACGTAGGCATAGCTAATTTCGCTNCTGTTTATTNGGATAGANCTTCCTGCACTCCAAGCAGACCAATTACGAGATCCATCAAGGTGGAAAATTGAGCCATACCGTAACGATAATCTGNGAAAGCTAAGTTCGGNNCCAACTCTGAACCNCCATGTGGTTGTATCGAGGGCGTTGCTNAATTGAAAATAGNGATGAGCTCGCCATGTCATTCCAAGATCGAAAACTGGTTCGCGAGATTNATCTCCNAATTCCCTTAAGCTTGCCCCTAAACGGATGCTNGGGGTNGCGTTGATAAGAATGCCTAGATCATAGCTTGGAAGTTGTCTTTCNTGGNTNTTTTTAGTCAAGTTTAAGTTTGCTCCTAAGCTTAGCCGAGGACCAAANTTACNTGCTAGAGAAAAGACAACTTGATTGTTGTCACTCCCAAAAGTTCCGATTGGATTTGTAGCTTGATCAATTATGAAACGNTCAGTGNTATTTAGATCAAAGAAACTAGTTCCTANNGTTANGGATGGCAAGATCGGNAACCCAACTGAAAAACCTCCTTGTGATAGATCATAGTCAAACGTTATTTTTCCGAGGTTAACTAATCCTGCGGGGTTCCATAGTGCGCCGAACGCGTCTTCAGAATTGCTGATGAACACACTGCCCAAACCAATTGGTTTGGCTCCGACTTGGGGGCGACGTGATCCAGAAACTAGATTGGTTAGCAGTATCCAGATGAGAAATGAGATCCAATATTTCCGCAAGCCATTACCTTAAGTTTAAATAGTGAATGGGGTTCACATTCTTTCCATTCTTTCGAATCTCAAAATGCAAGTGTGGACCGGTTGATCTACCAGTGTTACCCGATAGTGCTATGACTTGTCCTTTTTTAACATATTGTTCATTTTTTACGCGGATTATGTAAAGATGACCATATAATGTTTCAAAACCTCCAACGTGTTTGATAAGTACATAGTTTCCGTACCCGCTTCTCCAACCTGATCGTACAATTTTTCCGGATTTTGAGGCGTAGACACGTGTTCCTTTTCTAGCACGGAAATCTAGGCCATAATGGAACATTCGTTTCTTTAAAGTAGGGTGTCGGCGATAACCGTAGTCTGAAGTTAATACTAATTTTATGCGCATTGGAGGTGCAAAGCTGGAAGGGTGAAGATTTGGGATGAATATCTTCTGATTTGCTTGAAGCTGATCAGCAGATTTGAGCCTATTTCGCCAAACTAGGTTGGAAACAGGAATACCATGATTGACTGCAATTCTTGATAGAGTGTCGCCATGTTTTACCCTATACCAGGTTCCATACTTATGCTCGGGAAAAGCGCCTGGGATAAACAGCTTTTTCCCAATATGTATTCGTTTCTCCGACTGAATTCGGTTTGCCTTCAAGATTGAGTTATGCGAAACTTTATATTTTCTAGCAATATCCCAGACAGTATCACCTTTCCTTACGTGGTACCATATTCCTGACGCTTTTACTGAGGCAATAGATTGGCCCGTGGCAACCAAAGAGAAGAAAACAACCGCTATTATGATAGACAGGGTGTTGCTATCCTTTAGCGGTTGTTTTTGGTATTGGCACATATTTCCTTGTGTGATTAGGTTCCTGTTACAGTTAGCAAAATAGTTTTTGTTCCTGTCAAAATTTGTGTTCGTGTGTCAAGCCCATCTGTTGAGATCATTCGACTCACTCCAGTGACAACGGCATTGATAACCTCAATAACTTCAAGGGTGTTTATATTGTCAGGTGCTGTCCATGTGAGCTTTTCTTCTTCTGTCTCTGAGAGCTTNCCAAATTCNGTAACGTTAATCCAGTCAACTAAGACGCGAGTTTCAGGTAGCTGAGTATATTTTACCTCAAGCTCAACAATTTCACCCGGTTTAATTGTTGTTTTGCTCGCTTCGATTTTGACATTTAGTGCGGATGAAGGGATTGGATTATTTACGTCGTGAATATCGTACTGATTTTCNCCTCCTTTGACTGGGTTCTCGCTACTACCACCACATCCAATAGGAAAAACCAATACAACTAGTGAGAATAAGCACAAAGTAGATAGCTTTATCATAATAAATCCTCTTGATTCTTGAAGTACTTTTTAAGAATATTTTCAATGAATGGAATTTACATTCATGTTAAAAAACGCTATTCATTTGAAGAACGTGAATGTCATGCTGCGGTTTCAAACAAAATTTCGTCTTATTCGGTAAATTGCTATCCGCGAAATTGCGTTGTTCATATACACAGGTTCAGAGAATTTTTGGTAAATAAAACCCATTGATCTAAGCAGCGAAAAAAAGGCACTGGTATTTGCGCGATTTGGCTCGGACAATATTACTTCACCTGTATCGGTAAGTAGATTTGATATAAGTTTGAGAATGAGTTCCCAATTTTTCTCCTCGTAGATTACATCGGAGCCGAGGATAAGCGGAAACCTATATGCCTTGGGAGCCAAACATAAACTTTTCCAATCCATTTGTATAAATCTTGCTAAATCATTACACTGGTTTAATGATGTATTATAGNGGGCAAAAAATAGAGGNTCAATCTTCCAGTCAGTGAAAATTACTTTTCTTTTTTGTTGGCAGGCTACAATTCCGGTAAGGCCCAAACCGCATCCTATTTCCAAGATGCATTTTCCAAGGATTGGGGCATTTGGTGTTTCAATAAAGTTAGCAAGTCCAATTGCTGAAGGCCATATTTCCGCCCAGTAGGGGAAATTATCTTCGTGTTCAGCTTGGTCAATAAGTGGCTCTGGGTCTGCAACAACGGCTATTTTGACCAAGCTGTATTTAAGTTGAACCTGTTTTTCTGTGATAGGGTATCCATGTATAGAAACAGTTTTTTGTCTTGGCATGTTTTACCTCACGTTATGTAAATAGACTACTTGACGGAGTTTCTGATCTGTGATATATTTCTTAACTTAATAGTTAAACCCTAAATTAGGTGATTTAGATTAGTGTAACTTGGATTCTATTGATAAAAGCTTGAAACTTCTTAGATATCCTTTACGTTCATCTGGTTGTTGATGTAGATTGAATCTTCATTTTAAAGAGCAATCAAACATCATAGCAAGGAGAGAATTTTGGCGTCTCGTGTAGACGATCCGTCTTCTCAGGAAGACACACAACTTGCAATGCTTGTCAAATCTGGTGATGAGTATGCCTTCCAAATGTTGTATAATAAGCATTACAATTGGGTGTATAGCAAGGCATATCGTACGCTAAGTCACCATCAGGAAACAGAAGAGGTCTCGGAAGACATCTTCATGAAGGTGTGGCAGAAAACTGATAAGTGGGATCCATCACAGGGCAGTTTTCAAGCGTGGTTGAACACCGTGGCTAAGCATACGATTATCGATGCTATCCGGAAGAAAGATAGAATTCGTGAATCACTTCAGGCCTCGGAAGAAGATGATCCTAGTGTGCCGCTAATTGAGCATGTTGATTATAAGCCGACTCCCGACAAGTTGGCTGAATCGGCTGAAGCTAAGGANATTCTTGAGCGTNCTTTACAGCAAGTTACCAAGCCGAACCATCGTATTGCTTGGATCCTGCGNCATATTGAAGGATGTAGCATTGCAGAAATTTCGCAAATTCTTAAGCGTAAAGAAGGCACGGTAAAGATCTGGATCTTCCGTTGTACGAAGGAGTTACGACAGATTCTGAGCCGTAAAGGTTTTAACTACGCTTACAACGTAAAAAAAACGCATTCCTCTTGGGAGAATAACGAAGATGAAGTTTTGGTCCCCGTCAGCACCAGATCATGAAAATGAAACTGATCAAGCAGAGATGCTAGAGGCTTACACACAATGGATCAATGGTGAAAAACTCTCTGAAAAACAGAAAAAATATCTCCAGGATTTTCAAGTATCTGGTGATTTAGAACCACTAAAAGAGTTAGTTGATTACGTCCACTACAATTTTGAGGAACGTAAGGAAAGTGATGTCTTTGAACCACCTATCGATGTAAAGCAGAGGGTTGAGCAAAAGCTCATGAGTAGAATTAACCAACGAAATCGTGGTAGCCAGATTGGTAAGTTATTTCGTGATGTTGGTATCGGATTTATTCCGGAACCAGCACTTGGTTCTCCCATAGATCAGCAGGTTGGCAATCCTGATTCAGTGCTTGAAATCGATAAAATTGTTCCTTTGGATCCAGAGCAAACTGCTGAACTAAGCGAAGATACAGAAAGAGAACTTGAAGCCCTAAATAGTTTGACTATGAACCTGCGAGTCATTGAAGGCGAAAATGTAGGAAGCGATTATTGCGTAAACTTGCAACCAATAACTATCGGTTCAGCTCCGAATGCAACTATTCGCTTGAGTGAAGAGTCGAATATCTTGTCTTTTCATGCTCAACTTGTAACTCATTGTGAACAGTTGTCTATTGTTAATTTGGATCAAGAAGATGGGATTTATCTCGATGGAAATCGAATTATGGAGTGGGCTTTCCTCGATCTTGGCTCTGTAATTCAAATTGGAAGTAGTGAGTTTGAGGTCATCGAGCTAACACGTGCTCAGAATATGATTGGGATTTCCTTCAAAGATTTGAGCGGAAACAACGAAGGAGGAGTTTTCACTGTTCGAATTCCAAACGTTGTTATTGGTAGAAATGAAAAGACAGCTCATATCAAATTTCCTGCCGCCAGCCGAAAACTTTCAAGGGAGCATGCTAGGTTTAATCTGGAAAATAATCAGATCTATATCACTGATTTAAATAGTACAAATGGAACATTTGTTAATGGTATCAGGGTAACAGAGCCTATGTTGTTAACGGACGGTGATCTGATTAAGCTAGGTGATATTGTACTGGAAATTATCGATATAGAGGCTGTTCCAATCACAGAAATTGAGACCATTTAGTATTCCAAACCTCTATCGATATTGCCGATATCGATGAACCCTCTCGCCAAAAAACATTTCTACCAAGCATCCATATGCTATAAGCAAGCAAATTACTCAGAAGCGGTTGAATACTACCTCGCGGGATTGTCAATTGAGCCAGAATGTGTTGAAGCATATGCGGACCTTGCAAAATCTTACGAGATGCTTGCTTGCTGGGACCAAGCCCTAAGAGCGATAGAACAAGCTTTTAGGCTTCGGCCCGATGATCCTACCGTCTTGCGTCGCAAAAATCGAATCACTGAGGAAAGTTCCTTTTACAGCATATCTGAGAACACGATACCATCCATAAGTGAAGATTCAAGATATTTTGATTTAAATGTTTCACCTGATATTTCTGATATGTCTTGTGATCTGGTTCAAAAAATCTCTGGTGTTCTTGAACAAACCTGTAAGTTCGTCGGGAAGCGTTTGAATTTTTTTCCTTCTGATCCTGTAAAAGTTTATATTGAAGAAAATCATTTANCTAAGNCTTCTCACCGTTATTTTGATACTTTTCNGNATTGGGCACCGGCTTACTATGATGGCGATATTTGGATAAGATGCTGCAATTACAGTATGTCGGGATTGGGGGTCTTGCAAACTCTAATTCGCCATGANTGGACGCATTTGNTTGTTGATTTGATGACGAATGGAAAGTGNCCAACTTGGATTGATGAGGGTTTGGCCATGTCGATTGCTCGCCAAATGTTTAGTTTNGAGGTGCAGTACCTAAAAACTGTCAATAGGAATGGTGCAATGTTGAAACCACAGCAATTAGACAAGTCTTTTAGTCAAATTGATAGTAGACTGCGTCGTCTTGCTTATTATCAATCACATGCTATCTTGCTAGATCTGATTGAGTGCTTTGGGTTTTCATCTATATGTGCGTTTCTCGGATCAATTGGTAGTGGTGATAAACCGGAAGATGCTGTCCAGAAGATCTTTGGAAAGACCACAGTCCAGATATTCTCAGATTGGCAAAAGAAAGTTGGCATGGGCTGATTATGCAAGAACTGGACTTCGGTATTCTAGTTTTAATGGGGGTAAGTGGATGGAGTTGTTTCCGACACGGGTTCACTCGTAGCGTCAGAGGAATTTTGTCCATTGCCTTAGGTGTTTTGATGGCAAATCAGTTTTGGCCGTTGCTTGCTTCCCTGATAGTNGTATATCTTGAAAAAACGGAAATTGCAAAATGGATTAGCGTGATTGTTATAGTAGTTAGTGTCAGCATAATAGTCGATTTTTTCCTCGAACGCTTTGGTGTTATCATAGAAAAGGGTGTNTTAGGATGGATAAATAGTATGATTGGGGCGGTGTTTGGTGTTGTGTTTAGTTGTATATTGATAGGGACTATTTTACTCTTTGCTCAGAAGTATGGCGGAGCAACTGTCAAGAATTTGATTGCTAACTCTAATTTAGCACCAACTTTGATAATTACGGCAGACCAATTTCTGAATTTCGGCAGGCAAGTAGTTGAGGAACAAGCAGATAAGTTTTCGTAAGGCTTAAACTCTTTATGGAGAAATATTCTACTATGGACCTGGTGAGGCGTTGTTTTTCTTTCAAAGGTAGATTTTAAATGGAAGTCTTGAGCGGCGNTCTCAACGGGAAACAAGTTGAAGCTGTAGAGCACTTCGAAAAAGCAATTCTAGTAATTGCAGGTCCTGGTACTGGTAAAACCAAAGTCATTACCCACCGCATCGCCCATCTTATTCGTCATCATGATGTTTCTCCTGAACAGATACTTGCTGTTACTTTCACTAATAAAGCAGCGCAGGAAATGCTCGATCGTGTTATGGATANAGATTTAGTTGATAGNGATAGTAGNCTTGGGGTGCGTATTCATACTTTTCATGCATTCTGTGTCGGTTTGATTCGTGAGTTTGCTAACGAAATTGGATTGCCGCGGAATTTCGCAATTTTTGATCAGGAGATGCAAGATGCAATTTTGGTTGAATGCATTCGTGAACAGCAGACGAGTCAGTTCAATTTTCTCCTTCCTAGTTTACGCGACATTGTGGGTAGTTATAAAGCNAAGTTTGGAGACCTTGATTCGGGNATTACCGAGTTCGAAACCTACAGTGGTAGGAAGATAAAGGATGGAGATGAAATTGAGGCGATCCTGAACCTGATTTCAGCTTATCAAACCAAACTTGATGCTCATCATGCGCTTGATTTTACTGACTTAATTGCTAAATCTGTTAGATTACTAGAACGGAATTTAGTCATTCGCGAAAGGTATCAAAGAGAGCTGAAATTTATTCTTGTTGATGAGTATCAGGATGTAAATGAGCCTCAATATCAATTGCTTAAGTTGCTTTGTTNTCAATCTGAAAACAATTTNNTTGATCCGAGAAACACACATATAATGGCTGTGGCTGATTCTGACCAATCGATATATAGTTGGCGTGGTTCTGATCCNAAATTTATCAATNAGTTTAAGGCTGATTACNACCCTAAAGTTGTGAAGTTAACAGATCATTACCGTTGTCACAAAAATATTCTTGACGCTGCTAGATCTGTGATAACCAAGAATTTAGAGTACAATACGATTGCTCTTAAGTCTCACCGGATTACGCAGCAGAATCCGATCATACATTACACATTGCAAGATTCGGATCAGGAAGCAGAGCATGTAATAAAANTCATTCGTTATCTAACCGAGGAGTGTGATTATAAATTCAGTGATATCGCAGTGTTTTATCGAAGCCATCTGGTTGCNAACAAATTAGAAAATCGTTTAATTGACGAAAACCAATCTGTTGAGGAAGAAANGACGATCCCGTTTCAGAGGATTGGTGGAGAGATTTCTTTTCGTGAGCAATTTGCTAAGAATGTCGTAGCATACCTGAATTTTGTGGAGTGGAGAGATATGCCTCTGCAGGCCGAACGGGCGATAAACTTTCCGCAACGGCGGCTGGATGACGTGAGTCTGGCGCGTCTCAAACTCCTCGCACAACGCCAGGGAATACAATTTTGTGATATTATCGAACAAGTCGATGACTATCCTCAGTATTTTGGCCCGCTTACACGAAAGAGTATTGATCAGTTTTTAGCTCAAATAGATCAAATCAAATCCAAGCTTGAAGAGAAAAACGTCGTTGAAATTGTGGACGAATTGTTCCTTTCTCTTTCTGAGTGGCGTTTGCCCTATCTTGATAGTGAGGTTTTGGAGCTTAGAAATGAAGCTGAGATTCCGAATCTCCAAGAGGCTGCGGTTGCCTTATACCAAGCNATTATTCAACAGAAACCGATTCGAATTGTGTCAGGGGATGATATTGATACTTCTTGTNCAGTATACATTATCCAGCAGGTATTAAGTGAATATCTAGATACCAAAATAGAAGTNGNGAAAGAAGANTCTCTTGATAATGTCCAAATTTTCATCGATGAGAGCAACTTTTCTATTCAAATCAGCCCACCCTCAGTGCCTGAGAATTCGTTGATTATCCAAATTCGGTATACAGTTCTCTCCATTGTTGCTTTGAAATTGTGTCAAAGATTGATTGCAAATTTTGAGGATCAAAATTTTGAGGATTTTATTGTTTATGATTTAGCGACAGTAGGTAANAATNCCAAATGGGCAGAGATAATCGAGGTTGGNGCAACTAAACTGGATCAAATGGGGAATGCCTCGGAATCACGTCATCAACTGGTGANACCGACNGGTTGGATACCATCGACTAGCGTAANTTCATATAANATTAGCAATCAGATGGTGGCCAATAAACCACCTATTGCCGAAGTTCTNCCCAATTTTATAAATTTCATCGATAATCAGGTTTTAGTAGGACACAATATTGCTAACTTTGATAACGAGATCATACGACGGGACATGGTTAAGTATCTCAATCGGGAGTTTCAGAATACCGCTTATTGTGATATTATGGCTGTTGCACAAAGGTTATATCCTCGCCAAAATCCATCCTTTGAAGCGCTGGCTGAGAAATTCAATATAATNGNGGAAGATGCTCGCNCCACTGGGATTGNCGATACGACCCTGAAAATATTTCGTCAATTGGTAAATGAAGATGCAAAGCGTCGAGAGTTAACATCTTTATCCGAATTTTTNCCGCTAGTTGGATTAGCAATTTTGTATCGGTCAGAAACTGCACCAAAATATAACCAAATATTATATCAAGCATCACTTCGCTATCTTAGGAATAACCAAATCCAGNCCNATAGAGANTTCCTAGATTGCCTTACTGNTATTAGTAAGGTTGAAAAGNTGATTAACCAGTTGANAGAAAACGTNGGGAATTTCAAGGANTCNTCACTTGATTTTCGNAANTCTCAGGATGTAGATTGGGAAGAACGCACATTGGATTTTATGAAGGATCTTTCGAATTTTGNGCAGAATTTTGATGCTGAGGAAATTGGGATTTCCGATTTCTTGAAATACTTTAATTTGATTAATCGTGAGCCGGAAGTTGATAAAGACGAGTTGACTTTGATGACNATCCATGCGGCTAAGGGNATGGAGTATCGGGCGGTTATAATTATGGGAATGGAAGATGGAGTTTTTCCGATACGCTATAGAGATCAAACGAGGCAGGAAATCGAGGAAGANCGGCGACTTTTCTACGTCGGTATGACNCGGGCAAAAGAGCGTTTATATTTTACTACCGTTCGACAACGCCAGGAAAATCGTGTTCAAGCATCATCAATGTTTATTGATGAAATTCCGAAGGATTTGCTGAAAAGTTGGGNGTCAAAATAGACCTGATTCTCTTACCCACATCAAATGTTTTTCCCCGTTGTGCTTACAAGAAAAGACCGTTCGGACCAAAGTTNCTGTCGTGTAGGTGGCTTTTTCAGCGAGACTGATTANTATAGTGGATCCACTTATGCTTTCTACTAAGGTAAGCGGTCTAATTTCAGTTTTGTGAACAAATCGCTGAAAACCNTGTCCCGTGANACTGATCGTGCGACTCGTATCATGTGACGGGAAGTATCGACACTCCAAGTGAATTGGTCTGTGAGGATCGGGCTGTGAGTTAGATGCGTCGAAATCCAGTTTGGGTTGATAACGTATGCTGTGGCGGAAAGGTCCCAAATCACTTTTGACCAACCAAAGTGATCTTTGTGATAATTTTTAAAAATTTCTGCTAAGTAATTACCAATTTCACCTTGNCCTTGGATGTATCGTTCTACTTCTGGAACTGTTGTTGTTAGGTGATCAGCAACTCCTGCACAGGGAATTTGGATCAAAGGTACGCCACAATCGAAGATCAGCTTGGANGCATTAATATCCTGACGCAGGTTGAATTCGGATGTGTTAGGCCAATAGTGTGCATGGCCGCCGAGCCAAACGACAACAATTTTTTCGATGATTGCTGGTTCCAGAAGAATTGCGGCTGCNACGTTGGTGATTGCTCCAATGGCAACAACATATAATGGATCATCTTCATCAGAAATCATTGCTTCCTTAATTAATTTATCTGTTGCCTCAGATTTTTCTGGGTTATNTATATTATTGATATATGCTGTTGATCCTCGGTAGACCAAACCGTTTGATTCTACCTGTAGTTGGGTTAGCAAGCGAAGTATTTCCTGATAACTCTTTTCCATCCCGTCGGCAGGGCTTTTTGATCGGGAATTGAAAAACGGAGCAGCATGGATAGATTCTAAGCTCAGGATGTCCGGCGATAACAGNGCGTGAACCACAGCGAATTGATCGTCGATTTCGTTATATGTGTCAGTGTCAAGAACTAGACGAACTTTCCTCGTAGGAGGNNCTAGTCGTTNAATTAGTTCTGAAGTTGTTAACTGCGGAAACTTAACCATTATATTTCCTCTNACCAAAATTTATTTAAGATATTACGGATGGGATTCACCCTGTTTGNGTTTTACTNTTGTGGCGGTTCTATCCGGGCCAAATCGGATATGGAGTCCGGAATAATCAATAGGATTATTTTTGAACAATATACGTGTAAGTGACCAATAAATAGTTATTATGACTAAGGTAATGACAGTACCGTACAGGGCTATGTCCATCAACCAAGCCAAGTANTTTGNNCGCAGGGGAATGATTTCTTTAGCNGGTAAGGGNTTCAAGGCCATCAAGATGGTAGCAATGATGGCGTTAAAGGTAATCGCACCCTCAGTTACAAGACGGTGCGGTGAAAAACCGGTCAGAGCTCTTTCAAAATTAAAGGCCACAATCCACCATAAAAATATCAGATACAGAAGTTGACTTCTACCGAGCCAGCTTTCTGGTATTAGATCAATGGGGTTTTTGGTATGTGACGTTAGGATTAGGATGCATGCGATACCAACTGAGACATAGATTACTTCAAACCAACCCAAAAAACCTTTGGAGCGTAGGAACAAACCAACAGTTGGTAAACCGAAGAATTTTTCTGGGAGTGATTTGACCTGTTCAATCCATGTGCCGACTGCTTTTCTATGATTGAGGTAAGTGATAATCACCAACACAAACACGACTGCAAAAATGTGCGTCCAAGTAGGCAGGTCTGTTGCGTCAGTAATTTGCGGAGTTAGGATTGAAAGAATTCCGACGCCTGCTACCAAGGCGATTCCAAACAAGAAACCTTGTGTTTGTTCGAGGATGCTATGCCAATTTGTTTGTAACCCTGTTTTGATAAAAAGAAGTTTGATTTGTTGTCCAGATGCAAAGCCAATCCCACCTAAAATACCGGTTAAGAGTATGACTAGAGTGACTTGCTCAAGGCCATTACGAAAACAGAAGACCAAGGCTCCCGATACAATTCCCACGCAACCTGACCAATTGTCGCCNCGNGGNGGAGTCATCCGNAATTTTAGCAGATTGACTAATATTAGGAATGCCGCATACCAACCANCTCCCATGTGCAAGATCAGTGAGGTAGAGAAGTCAAACCCNCCNCGTATGATGACCACAATCATGATCGCAATTACTGCAATCAACACATCAAGCCAATCAGTATCATACCAATATAGGGGGCTTTCGTGACGCNGCCTGGGATCCTGGTGGAAAANCAAGTCAACGAAAAACTGCTGCAGTGCCCAACCGATAAAAACTGCTAAGCANGGNAAGAAAAAGAGTTGCAGTTGGTCACTCTTTAGAATAGCGGGCATAGCTACTGCCATGCCGCCGGGAGCAGCCCACAAGAACCCAATAGCAAATAGATTAGCAAATCCATAAAAAATTGTTAGTGAGTGACCAGAATGTGTGTATGATATGACCTGCATATATGACATGCTACCGCCAAACGACCAGCCAATAGCGCCAAACATGGCAAAGTAATGAATTCGTTGCCACCAATCCGGACGTCCTGACATGATGACAATTGCCATGCTTGCTAGGGCTCCTGGCATGGCGGCACCNATTTCGTGCCCAAAATTACCTCGGATNCCCCACCCAATTGACAAGGATAGNGCACCGAATATCCACATCTCCCAAGGTATTTGTGAGAGGGATGCAATCAGTTCCATTTTTTATCTTAATTGTGTTTTGATTTACGGTTAACGTTGCTTACTGGTGGATAGTATGTTAGGGGNGTTAAGTCGATTCAGGTTTTTTCGAGATTGTGTGTGGAGTTTCAAGTATGTGGAGAGTGAACGCACAAAATATAATAGAGATGTTCNGTTTACTNCCAATTATTGATTGGTTTCCGACAACGATTGCATCTNCATTTGTTCCCAATCAAGTAGGTTCTGATNCCATTCAAATACTTGTAACGGCCCAAATTTGAGGTTAATTGTTAAACTCTTTGGTGTAGGTGAACTATCAAATAGGTTGAAGTCGCGGATAACAACGTAAGTATGTGCCCCGTTGGGAATTCCTTGACAGGCTTGAATGAATGAGTCTAGGTCTGCAATTTGATGGCCGTTAATCTCCTGAATTACNACTTTGGAGTTCCCGTTTCTTTCACGTTGACCTAGCATTGAAAAACTACTGCCTGCATCTGCTTGTGGAAGATAAACTCCGTTAGCTTCAAAGTAGAGTAATCTCCTTAATTTAGGTGTGATGTCGTGAAAGATTGAACCGGAAAAACGGGCGAATCTGCTAATCTTTCTCTGTTCTAGGTTCTCTACTGGGACGTCTACAACGATGTTCTCTCCGTTTCGGTAAACTTCTAAACTGATGGTGTTATCNACCTGTTCGTTCAGAATAAAATCAAAACTGTACAGATCATCACGAATAAGCTGGCCATTAATTCGATAGATAATGTCTGAAGCGCGNAGCAGTTTATTCCCTGTTGTCCTAGGAATGATGGACGCAATTTGCATGACTTTGGGTGTACTAGCTTCTGAGGGACCGATCTCAAGTCGGGATGCTTCTGGAAGCTTAAAATGCTTAATTGCCTCACCAATAGATATTAGTTCCAGATCAACGCCAATTTCTCCGTGTTGAATTTTTGAATTATTTTGAATTTGCTTTAAAGCATCAATTAGGTACTCAATTGGCAATTCAAAACTTGATGTGTCGGTACCGCGTGCATGGATAGCAACTACTTCACCTTTTGTGNTCCAGACAGGACTCCCNCTGGAACCGCCTGTCCGATCGAAAGTTGTATGTATGTAGCTAGAGTGGCGGTCTCCTTTGTCTACGTTGAGATTGGCTACGGTACCGAATTTAATTGAATATTCTTCTTTTTCATTGTTTCCGATTAGGAGAAGTTCATCACCTAAAGCTAACGCTTTCCAGGAGCCCAATTGTACAGNTTGTAGTGCAAAAGGTACTTCTTCTGGATAAATCTGGTAAAATCCGAAATCGTGGGTGGGATTGTAATAAAGTACTCGTGCCTCAGTGAAACTGCCATCATAGAAATTGATTTTAACGTAAGATGGGCTACTGCCTGTTACATGTCGATTGGTAGCGATGATTCCACGCTCAGCATCAATGATNAAACCAGTGGCAAAGCTAGTGCCTTTTGNCTCTGTTTCAAAGNCGATTTCCGATGAGGTTTCGATATTNACGACCATCGGTTTAAAATCCTTAATCTGTTTGTTCCAGTTGTGCTCGGCTATCCCTTCGAAAACACAACAAGCTATGCCGATCAAGATCAGCAGATTCCGAATATGAAAACATACAGATTGTTGTTTGACTTTCATAAAAACCATTTTCTATCTCCTTGATACGTGTGGGTAAAATAACACGTATGTGATTGATCAATCAAGCCAAAACCGCAGATCACTTTTTCGAATGTGTTTATTTGCAATTTGTACTTGGATTGGTAACCAAGTTCTGAAATAATCTTGTTGTGCAGACATCCAGTTGAGGACAATGCATTGATTAAATAAGACACACTTGGTCAAACAGCTAATTGAAAGTCATTAACAAAGAAATGCAAATGGAAAGAGGTACGGGCTCCTAGTTGGAAGAGTATCGTATCGATAGAATTTCCCTCATATTCTCCCTGTACATTTTAATTATTTTTGGTTGGTTTTATTATCTAGATAAATATATTGTCTAATAGCGGTAATAATTTCCGATTTGGGTTTGGAGAATGGCCCTTAATTGCTAAATGAGGACTAAAATTTGATGGTTTCTGGATAGATTTCACNCGAAATATTGCTTTTANAAATAAAGATTTTTGGGAAATCAATGCCTCGNAAATCCAATCATGATTAATGTCGAGAGCTATCATCAGAAATCAGCGATAGAGAATATTATTATCATTGGTATGCTTTTTGCCTTTAGCTTAGGGAAATTGATTAATTGACGAAAGATTGACAATCGTTAGGCAAAATAGTAAGGAGAACTAACTGAAGATGAGGAAGAGGACTAAAAGNGCCAAGAGGATATTGGTTGAATTTCAACCCAAAATCGAAGTTGTTATTGATGGTTATGATGTGGANGATACCTATGATATTCAGAATGTGGTACGGATTATTGATGACTGCAAAATGAAATTGATTGATGCNGTATNTCCGACTGGAAGGTTGAATATAAGAAGTTTTGGTGAGAACTTTGAGTTGGGGAAGGATGCTTCAGGNAANCCTGAAAAAACTTATAGTAGATCAAAAGGATGGATAAATTCGGCAAACTCAGATGCCAAATTCGTTGAAGTGTGAATAGAGGGAGTTAGCAGGGAGCAAAGTAAACTTAGGATTGTAGTTTAGTCCGGAAATAATTTACCAATCAATGAAAAAGTGCTATATGGAATTCTGTTTGTTTCTTCACATTAACATCTGGTCAATGAATTTGATTAACTGATTTCGAAGAACCGTTTGTTCTGGTATTTCGGCCCTAGCGGATCAAATCGTATGCTTAATCGCAAGAAAATTTCTTTTTCTCTGCTAAGTACATCAGCTGGATTACGCTTATTTGAAATCGGGTTACTTTTCAAATAGCGGGACATTCAGTAATTTTTTGTTGACTAATGGTGAACAATGCCTCTAGTTTTTGGTTGCCAGTAAACATTTTTCCGTGAGTGTCACAGAATTCGAATTCTCCATCCAAAAGATCCAAGATAGTTATATCTGCGGGGGATCCAATCTTGAGCCGTCCAATCTCATCATCACGCTGAATTGCTTTGGCTGGTTGGATGGTTGCTTTTTCAATAACTTCCTCCAACGAGAGACCAAGATGTAAGAATTTTGATAAAGTAGTTGGTAGATTATAAACAGGTCCGTTGATATTACCAGTGTGTAAATCGGTGCTAATTACGTCTGAAATGAATCCCTGCTCCATCGCCTGTTTTGCAACATCGTAGCTGAAACTTCCTCCTCCATGTCCAACATCGAAGATGACGCCATCCTGACGAGCTGCCCAAGCGTCAGGGATAACTCTTCCTTTGCCATCAAGAATAGAGTCTCCTCTTCCTTGAAAACAGTGGGTAATCACATCTTTCGGCCTCATAAGCTTTAAGATTTCAGGAAGCGAAACGCCAGCGCCAATATGGCACATAATAGGGACACCAGCTCGCTCAGCTGCGTCTATAGCTAGTTTTAAAGGTTCCACTCCATTGTCACCAACTTGAGCCCCACCTTGACGGACTTTAACACCAACAATCAGATCGCGGTTTTCAATAATTGTGTCTGCGACCCTTCCGGGATCTGCGTATCGAAGATCAAGCATCTCTCCCACCGGGCCATAGACTAACCCAATTCCAGATATATGCAGATAGCATAATATACGCGTTTGGGTGGGTTTCACTATGTAGTTGCGAAAGCCGGGAAAAGTTGCCCAACCAGAACTACCTGCATCGACGATGGTGGTTACTCCCGTCGTTTGGCAAGCTGGATCGGCAGAAACGCCCCAAGTTGTGACACCCACATAAACATGAGCATGGATATCAATCAGTCCTGGCACCACATATTTACCTGAAACAGAAATGGTCCGTTCGGCTTTTTGGGGATCAATATTTTTCGACACTGCAGTGATCAGGCCATTAGCAATCGCAACATCGGCCTGATCGTTCAAACCATCTGATGGGGCGATAACAGTACCACCTTTAAGTAAGATGTCATATTCCATGTTGGTTAATCTTTATCTAGTTTCATGCCCATGTCAGTTTATTGTTGACAATAAACTATTGGAAAGTTAGGTGTCTTCGGATTTTTATCGCATTGCTTAGATTTACTAAAAATAAAAAAATATGTAATGAGTTAAAAGAACCATAAACATACTTTGGCAGTTTAGCATATTCGCAAGAAGATTGTAAGTTTTAGGTGGTATTGTCTTCGGAAGATGAGTCCTCGCTTGTTGGGCAAAGTTCATTTTAAATTGGAGCGTTAATTTTGTTCAAGCTAATCTTGTGTTTAGATCAAGTCTGATTTTGGGTGAGATCTGTATGAGGTTTCTTTTCAGTATGTTTACGTGATATTATTTCTNATAATGTGTGTAGGGTTTCGAAGTAATTTGAATTTAGTAACTATAGTAGAATAATATCTAGTTCCTACCGTCTAATTTTTAAACTAATTAAGGATTAAAGAGAGTAAACACAGATGAGTAGTCCCACCGCACTTTATATCCATATTCCTTTCTGTGCTACTAAGTGTTTCTATTGCGACTTTAACACTTATTCTTTCCACAAGGAACAGGCAGATGCGTACCTCAACGCACTCCAGATTGAAATGAACGCGTATGCACCTATGGGCGTGTNACTNCAGACCGTCTTCATAGGTGGTGGAACACCATCGATTCTGTCGCCGAATTCATTAAAANAGATGTTCACGAATTTGCAGGAGAATTTTCATATTGAGACTGATGCAGAATTTACGATTGAGTGTAATCCNGGTACAATTGACGCNGAAAANTTAGCANTAATGCGTGACAGTGGTGTGAATCGACTGAGTTTTGGGGTTCAAGCTATGGATGATGGCATTCTGCAGCAGATTGGTCGCATCCACTCTGTCAATGATGTGCTGAGCAGTTACCAAATGGCTCGAGAACACAATTTTGATAANATCAATCTGGATCTTATCTTTGCGCTTCCAGAACAAACGCTTGATCAATGGCAATATTCGCTTGATAAAGTAATTAATCTGGAGCCTGACCATGTTTCTGCTTACAATCTGACGTTAGAAAAAGGAACCAAGTTTCATGATTGGTGGAATGCCGGTAAACTGGTGCTTCCAAATAACGAANTTGAAGCGGATATGTACCAATTGTCTATTGATAGGTTGACACAAGCAGGGTACCTTCATTATGAGATATCCAANTTCGCTAAGCCTGATTGTGATGTTAAACATCATTTGACTTACTGGGATAATGNACCGTATATTGGCTTGGGGGCTGGAGCNAGTGGCTATATTGATGGATGCCGTTACACAAATGTGCGTGGTATTCCGGAATACATCGAACAAGTTGGTCAAGTCAAAAAGCCTATCGNGTATAGGGAAAGTTTGATTGGAATTCAAGAAAAGGCCGAAACGATTATTTTGGGGTTGCGTAAGCGCGATGGAATCTGTTTTGATCGTTATCAGAAACTTTTTGGGCAACCGATTACCAGAGAATTTGAACAGACGATTAACCATTTAGCTGAACTCGAACTGGTTGACACATCAAACAATCATCTCAGGTTGACAGACCGAGGGTTGATGTTGGCCAATTACGTCTTTACGGAATTTTTGTAAGATGGGTCAGATTAGCATTGTTATCATTGCCGGGCTAATATTCCTGATATCTTTTGAGCCCGGTGAGAATCACGTCTCAACCAACTACCAGCAGATTTGCCTTGTTACGCTAATAATGGTGGTTGGTCCTGCTATTATGGCATATCTGTTTGGTTTGTGGGCGACAAGAACTATACCGATAAATCCTAGTAGCCGAACGCGTAAAATATATCTTATCAAGAAATCAAAAGTCCTTTTTGAAATACTGATTTTGGTTGTCTATGCCTACCAGATTTATTGGTTGAATTTCCCTGAGTTTGTATCCCTGTTACTCGGTAGGTTGTCTGGTTACACCACCACGCATCTAGTTTTTTCCATTATGCCAATGATTATTGCGTTAATGCTACTCGAGATCTCGTTTTATGAAGTAATTCAGCGTGTCGCTTTCCGGCANCCGAAACGACGTGATTACATGGAAACGCATTTCAAGCTGATGATTCTTCCATTGGTCCCATTGTTTATTTATTTTTTAGCATTGGATTTTATCGCTTATCTTCCGGAGCAAATTCATCGTCATACCTACATCCCGTTTTTGATTATGACAGTTATTGTTCTGTTGGCTTATGCGTATTCTCCGCTACTATTGGGACTGGTGTGGTCGGCCGTCCCACTGCCAAATGGAGAATTAAGGGANAGGATTACCCAATTAGCAGAGCGAGACAAGGTGAAATATAAAGATGTTCTTGTTTGGCAAACAAAGTCTCTAGCTATGGCGAATGCGGCTGTTGCAGGGCTTTTACCGTGGACAAGGAATATATTTCTTACTGATAGGCTGTTACAATATTTTTCGGATGATGAAATTGAAACAATTGTTGCTCATGAATTTGGTCATGTACGCTATAGACATATTTTGATNTATCTGGTGTTTTCAATGTGCTATTTTTTTGTCTACGCAATTTTTTATACTTACATGGCAACTCTAATTGAAATCAANCCNTCGAATTTGCCGCTATTGTCNTCTCTTGNAACGATTATTTTCTTTTTCCTTTACTTCGTTCTAGTTTTTCGATATTTATCGAGGCGCCTAGAATACCAAGCGGATTTGTATTCAGTCACTGCAACGCGAAGGCCAGCAACATTCCAATCAGCTCTAGCACGGTTGGCCCACTATAACCATGTTCCCAAGTCTATTCAACGGCTATTTGAGATTTTCTCAACGCACCCATCAATCGAAAACCGAATTGATTTCATCAATCGTTTGTCGGCAGGAGATCGGCGAACGCTGCGCTATCGAGGCTACTTGCTGGAAGTCAAACTGCTATTTATAGCCCTTCCGATTTTGGTCTGTATTTTATTTGCTTTGAATAGAGGTTGAAAATTTAGGTTCTGTCTGGAGATTGGTTTAATTGCTGGCAGGATAATAGCGTTTTGTTTTCTTCGATGCTGGCTTCGTGGAAAACATAGTCGTTTTTATCAGTTTTGTAGTAGTGTGANAGGTGACCATTATCCACTTTGGNCTGCAAAACCCCAGCTGATATTCCCANTAGCTTTGCTGCTTCGTTAAGATTATATTCGACTATGAGCCCGCGCATCCGCATCAATTCATCTCTGGGTAGGTCGATATCTGCTGATTGTTTTATAGAATTTCGATTCCTATTCCATTATTATCAGCTGAGGCTCCGATGGCAAGATCAATTTCCCTGTCTGTCCGCGCGTTTAAAAAACCGTATTCCAAATCTGTGTCATTACGGATTGCGTTCTCAAGATCGGTAAGACACAGTGCAAGTGCAACCTGAGAATCTGTTAATGGATATTCCCGAAATGGATTTTCCCACACAATCTTCGGTTTTGTCTCCGCCACGTAAGCCTCTAGGACATTTACGTCTGCAATTACTGTTTCTTGCCTTCTGATTACAATCGGATGGGTTTTGCNGTCTCCGTTGAGTATCATTGGTTCAAGNCCAACACACATCCCTTTTTCGCCNTATATTTCAGTGGTTGCCTTGGAGCGGTGCCAACGAAGCGGTGAGCCNTAGGAGAGAGTNGTAAAATCGTAAACTGCTCGTNTACCATCACGAAATTCTATCACGCCATGTTGCCAGCATTCCGTATCAGTTTTATCAGTTGCATTNGGGAATTGGGTGTGCGGTTGTACTTGAAAGTCCTGCTGATGTCCCCAAACATGAACTGGAGGTATATCAAAACCAATATAACTCCTCAAGATGCTAGCAGCATGATATCCTTTTCCGACAAAACGGCAGTAAGCTAAGTTGATCTTGCCAAAGACATCTTCTTGAATCATTAATTGTTTGATTCTTTCATGTGGGCGGCGATAATAAGTTTCTGCGATTTCCAGTTTGACGTTATGAATTTTAGCTATTCGCGCAATTTGATCTGCTGACGCGAGATCGATTGATATTGGAGTTTCAACCAATAGGTGCAAGTCAAATTCGGCGGTGTCCATTGTCGCCTGATGTATTTCAAGTGCTGGTACGGCAATAATTGCGAAATCTGCGGTGACGTTTGAAAACATTTCTTCCAAATTGGAGTAAGATGGAATGTCGAATTCCGCACCAGTGGCAGCGGCTCGATCCGGGTCAATATCATGGATGGCTGCCAGATGAAATCGGTCCGACAAGGTTTGAATAGTAGGGATATACCCTTCCGAGGCCCGTTTCCCTGCCCCGATAATGACCACTTTTATTTGATCCATTAGAACTTCTCCAAGACTCAATTATCCCTGCGCCATTTTAGCACAAGGTGCCGAGGAGTTCAAGGTAAAACAGCTGTTCTGGACGCGTCCCAGTCGTACTGATAGCCAATTTGGAAAGCAAGTTGGCTATGATGTTCCCTAGGCCTGATTTTGTGATATTTGTTTAGAATAATCATGTGGGAAAATTGAAAATTGAATTGCCAATTGCTGGCTTGGTCTAAGCTGAAATTGCACCCAATCTGGTGCTTTCCTTCAACTGTACCAGATGGAAAAGTAACCTCAGAATACTTTTCTCCTCGAAAACGATGTCTCACATTTGCTTCTCCGTTACGATTGAACTGGCAAAATAAAGCTAATCTTGTATTAGCGTTCAACCAGTAGTTTGCTTCCAAGTAAAGTTGATCGGCATCGTTTCCAATTCGGTGACCAATGATTGATCCAAAATGCGTGTATTGGTTTTCTTCCACCAAATGGGTGTATGTCCAACGATTGACACGGGCATACTCAGCGACTAATGATAGTTGCTGCGATTTTAGCAAATTATTCCATATGATACCGGTCAAAAAAGCCAAATCGTTTGGGTCTCCGTGTCCAGTATACGAAAAATCATCCACAAAAAGTTCGCCGTAGATACGCAATCCTTTGATGGGACGAACGGCTCCCTCGAAAAGAAGCATGATGTTATCGTTTCGTGTCAGGCCTTCCTTCTCGGTGTTTGCATTGAACTGACTGGCGTAGTACGGCAAAATCGGATTAAGATAATACCATTCTAGTCCTCTCGCATCACCGCCATAAAGCACTATTTCTGAAATCCCAAGTTCAATTCGATCGCTCAGACGCCAATCAAGGCGGTGTCCTGATAGATAGCGATCTGCTAAGTATCGTTGTTTCNCCTGATGCCACATACGATCTAGCTTTGAAATGAANGCTGTCCCACGTACTGAGGAGAAATTACTGGAAATGAATATTAGATCGAATGGCGGAGAGTTATCTGATATNCCTACTGAGTGTCGGCGGCCGGTTCCCCAAAAGATCTGATTNCTCCCAATGATTAAGTTGGTTCCTTTAGTGACAGGAATGTCTAGGTAAGCTCGCTTGAAATCAGCGGTGTAATCACCTTGCCATTGATTAATTCTTTTNCCTGCAGTTGAGCCTTGGGTTGGATATTTGGTTGCGGATTTAGCATGATTAAAAAGGTTATCTACCTCCAATTCTTGGTAGATAATCACCTTTGGACTAAGTTGATAGAGTAGAGCTTGTTGATAGGANGGTGCGATCTTGGGGCTTTCGGNGTGACTTCGTAATGATATTAGACTTCNCGTCTGGAATTTCTCAGTCGGATTCGAGTCGGNATTTAGTTGGAGTTGATGTTCCAATTTCTGTAGTAGCNGAAGATGGATTTGGGTAGGTGNNAGTNCTTCAGATTTGATNCGCNGTTGGGCAATCTCTACAATCTTTGCTATATCTGATCGGTTATAGGGGCGTGTGTGACGATGTAGNCCATTAATGACCCCGTCCGTNTCNAGTTTTTCGATTACTNGATTGNCCGACGAATTGAATTCAAAAGTAAGGTTGGGGTCTGCATTGACCCCTCTGCTAGATAAGAAGATGAATATGATTATCNAAGNTTTCAGTCTCATCGGTTTGACAGCTTAATTGATGTCCAGTCCAAATGTCAAGTCGGGACTCAGATTTTCGTCTTGAACTTTTCTTTGGCTACTACTAGAATAACCAAATTAGAGTCATGTTAATTTTTTTGCNGATGGAGAAGTTTTTGAAAGAGATCAAANTTGGGATTATTGGAGCGGGAGGTATCGCATGCAGNGTTCATATTCCGAACTATCAGAAAATTGAAAACGTTCATGTAATCGCTGTTGCCGACATTAAACCCGAAGTTGCTGAAAATGCAGCAAATCGGTTTAATATATCGAACGTTTTTACTGNTTGGGAAGATCTCCTTGAAATCGATGAAATTGAGGCTGTAAGTGTTTGCACGCCTAATGCTTTTCATGCTGAACCTTCTATAGCAGCCATGAAAGCCAATTGTCATGTATTGTGTGAGAAGCCAATGGCAGTCAACGTNACCGAAGCTCAAGCGATGACAGACGCCGCTAAGGAACACCAGAGAATACTGCAGATTGGCTTGGCATCCCGTTTCAGCCCCGGATCCCTGTACCTCAAAAACCTCATTGATGGTGGAAGGCTTGGTCAGATATATTATGGACGAGCGATGGCCATGCGTCGACGTGGAATTCCAAGTTGGGGTGGATTCACACGCAAGGATGTNTCTGGTGGTGGTACCCTCTTCGATATTGGAGTTCATGCAATTGATCATGTTATCTGGTTGATGGGTGCGCCCAAACCGNTCTCAGTTTTTGGATCAGCTATGACCAAATTTGGTGATCGGCATGATGTTATTAATCCCNATTGGGGAGTTTGGGATGTTGATAATTTTGATGTNGATGATTTTGCTANTGGATCGGTTCGATTTGAAAATGGAGCCATGTTGACCATTGAGACATCATGGGCTTCTAATATTGAAAACGTTGGTGGATCTTATATNCTAGGTACAGATGGTGGTGTACATGTGGTTGGAGATACNGTTTTTGAGCAACGTNATGGGAAACTGGCTAACACTCTNATCGAGCTCCCNTCTGGGCCAGGAGGTCACGAAACCGAGGTCAGGTNTTTTATCGATGCCATTCGGAATGGNCTTCCCTCGCCNGTAGATCCTGAAGAGGTATTAAACGTTCAGAAGATCATGAATGCAGTTTACCAATCCACTGAAACAGGTANATCGGTAGATATCTCTTAGAANNGTTGTCAATTATAAATTGGATTGACAACTTTTATCAGAAAATTAGAAAAAACAGCGTGGCTGTAATGAGTCAGCCTTTCTACTTCTGTGTTAGTTTGTTGCTGAATCTGGTGAGGATTGACAATTCCTTTCAATGAATCCAGTTCGGTTTGGTATTCATCCAGCCAAGTATTAATCATTTNGCTTGTTACTTCCAAATGGAATTGCAGNGCGTAACAAGCTTTNCCTANGCGNAAAGCCTGNTTTTGAAACAGGTCGGANCTGGCGAGATGAATCGCACCTGGGGGAAGGTTGAACGTATCACCGTGCCATTGNAAAACAGTGAGNTCGGAGGGCANCTGGTTGAAAAGCGGATCTGTTTTTCCCTGATTCGAAAGGGAGATTGGTAACCAGCCTATTTCTTTTTTTTCTCCTGCATAGACTTTTGTGTTTAATGCCTTGGCAATCAGTTGTGAGCCCAAGCAGATCCCAAGTAGTGGTTTGTCTGTATTTATGGCTTGTTTGATNAGTCNGTCTGCATCTAGGAGAAAAGGGAATAGGTCTGTTTGNTATACGTTCATGGGNCCGCCAAGGATAATCANTCCNGCATAATTTNCCATCGTTTTTGGNGCATCTTCTCCTTTGTCGAGTTGAACAATTTTATAATCATAACCGTGTGATGTTAAAATGTCCGCTAATNAACCGAGTCCTTCGCATTCAACATTTTGCAATACTATGAAATTTTTTCCCCATACCAATANCATAACATGCATCTGCGATTGAAGTGAAATGATGATTTCTACCATTGANTTGACCAAAGCCTTTGGTCAAATTATTGCTGTTGATAAAATTANCTTGCAGATNGAACCTGGCGAACTTTTCGGNTTTCTGGGNCCAAATGGTGCNGGTAAGACGACAACGATTAATATGTTAACTGGTTTGATTCGGCCGACATCTGGCACCGCAATCATTGGTGGTGTTGATGTATCTCTTAACCCAAGACAGGTTAAAGCAATTACAGGGCTTGTGCCGGATACTCCAAAAGTTTACGAAACGCTGACTGGTCGCCAGTTTGTTCGTTTTATGGCTAATTTGTATGGAGTGGACCCGAAAGTTGCTGGAAATCGGATGGAACATTTTCTGGAAATTTTCGATTTGATTGGTTTCGAGGATGATTTGATCAAGGGCTATTCATATGGTATGCAGAAGAAAATCTTGCTTACCGCTGTTTTGGTTCACAAGCCCCGTCTCTTCTTTCTTGATGAGCCGACAAGCGGGCTTGATCCTAAAAGTGCTAGGTTGGTCAAGGAAATTCTCCGTGACCTTTGTGATGAAGGTCACACGGTATTTATGACAACTCATATTCTTGAAATTGCGGAAAAAATTTGTGATCGTATAGCTATTATTAAAGGTGGGAAACTCGTTGCAATTGGAACCATTGATGAACTTCGGAATACAGAGGAAAACTCTGATCTAAGCTTGGAAGACATTTTTCTGGAGTTGACGGAAGATAGATTATGAATGATCTGGTTTTGTTAGTTCGCACTGATTTTCAGTCTTGGCTGAATACAATTCGTTATGATGCAGATACTCAAAAGAAAAGGTTGCTGGGACTGGTTGCTTTTGCCATTATTGTTTTTGCTTTCTTTTTTATTATGCAAGCGTCATTTAGTTTGATCGGTCGGGGATTACTGAGGCATGCCAATTCAATAACTGCCGTATCCAGAGTAGTCAGTTTCTTAGTGGGACTCGGCACTTTTATACTGATAAAAGATGCCATTCAAGGTTCAATTGTCCGACTTTATGAGGCTCCTGATAACGCAGTTCTATTGTCTGCATCGATCTCTCCAACTGTTACTTTTACTTCAAAGCTAATTGCTATTTTGGGTGCCAATCTCTTCAACATGGTAGTTTGGTTGGTTTTACCGTGGTTTTTTTTCGTGCAGCTGGTTGAACGTTTGTGGGGGATCCAGTTTGCTTGGTATTTCTATCTGTTTCTTCTTTTGGTTTGTTTGCTTTTATTTGTCATTATCATGACTCAAACAATTATTTTGATACTGGTTATTAATCGTTTTTTTTTGTCTCGTCAAGTGGTTGTTATGTTCAAAGTCCTTGTAGCTACAATTACCATAGGAGTTATTGCTATTCTATCCTTCTCATTTCTGGCAATTGAGGATTCGTATAAGTTTGCGCAGACTTATCTTTCCCAAAACAGTGCTGGGAATTGGAGTTGGTATCCGCAACGATGGGCGACCAATTTTCTATTGAGCTTACATCCGGAAAGTAATAGTATTGAATGGTATTGGTTGGCACAATTAGCCAGCGTTGGTTTGGCGCTCCCAATACTGGCGGTACTTACCGCTTCAAAGATTTACTATCACAGTTGGGAACTTTTTCAAAGGACAGTGAGACGCAAAAAAAAGAAAGCAAAATCGATTGTCCTAAGTAACTGGATATGGCGAGGGAAAATTAGATCTATGATGGTGAAAGATTTCTTGGTTTTTATCCGTTATCGAGGACGGATAGTCATGGTTGTAATGTTGTCAGTGATATTAACCATTGTTTTAATGATGATCTCGTCGGAGGTGCATCAAAAAGGGGTGGAAAGGTTTGACGAAAGTTCTATATTCGGCGTTTTTTCGCAAGTTATGTTGTACAGCATTATAGCCAGTCTCGGCTTAACTTGGTCGGGCTTCAAAGTTGAAAAAGACACATGGTGGATTCTCAAGTCGAGCATGATTTCACCAAAATTACTTTTTCGAAGTAAGTTTTTGGTGGCCACACTTTGTGCAACGGTCTATGCCAATGCCTGGATATTTGCGATCATGATTGTTACCAAGATGCCAGGCAGATTATGGTTGCCTGTTTTGGGAATGTCTACCTTGTTGATTACAAGTGTAACTGCTTTTAACACTGCTGTCGGTTCCTTGCCCTGGATTTGTGAGATTGACGTGCATAGTCAAACTCGCAGGCAGAGACCTGGGATGCGGCTTGTTACCATGATTTTGACAATGGTTGTTAACATCGTGGTGTTGGTAATTCCTTTGATGGTTTGGCAATTTGTTTTTATCGCTGAAAACCGGTTTGGTTTGCTTGAGGACTATTCGATAGTAGTTATTCAGCAATTGGTTCTTTTGATCATGTTAGTATCACTGGTATTATTGTGTTTGGGATCAAACATAATTGGGATCAAATTCCTGAAAAAAAACATTTCGGGTTAGATATAATAATCGTTAAAATATATCGGAATTATTGGCTTGCGTATTTTTTTTCTCTCTGCTATAATCGATCAGGTTTTTTGCATGAGGCTAATGTGTTTTTAGGTTGGATGAATTTAGGAAGGAGCAAGTTTGGGATGAGAAGCAGATTATGGTTGCCTGCCGTTTTTCTTCTAGTTTTGGGTTTGTTTGTTGTCAAAACTGAAGGAGAAACATTAAGAGTGGCTTGGGCTGAATGGCCGCCGGCGGATTATTTACAGAAATTGTCTGAAGATTTCACCAAAGAAACCGGAATTGATGTGGAAGTTGTTCAAATCCCTTGGTCGAGTTTTCAGAATAAGATTGATCTGGGTTTTGTTGGCAAAAGTGATAGTTATGATATTGTCNTCGGGGATAGTCAATGGCTTGGNAGCAACTCTGTTGGTGGGCATTATGTTAAATTGACTGATTGGTTTGACAAAAATATTGATGTGGATTCCATTTATGGGCCAGCGATGACGGCATTTGCTGAGTATCCCAAGGGGAGCAAGGAATACTGGGCGCTTCCAGCTGAGGTGGATGCTAACGGTTATGTCTATCGTAAGGACCTGTTTGAAAATCCAAAGGAAAAGCAGGCATTTAAAGATAAATATGGGTACGAGTTACACGTACCCAAAACCTATCAACAGTTGCGGGACGTGGCTGAATTCTTTACTCGTCCACCAGATCTGTATGGTATAGCTACTTATTTTAGTAAAGAGTATGATGGAATCACTATGGGGTTCCAGCAGGTGATGTGGTCTTTNGGNGGNTCGTACGGCGATACCGANACCTACAAAGTTAAAGGTCATATTAACAGCGATGATTCATTGAAAGCTTTGGAATATTATAAGGAGCTGATAGAATTCTCGCCACCTGATGCTCCGAACTACTATTGGCAAGAAACGCTAGATGCGTATAAGGCAGGTAAGGTNGCTATGGCTATGGACTATTTTGCTTTTCTGCCTGGNGCAGTGGACCCGGNACAAAATCCGGNTTACCACGATAAAAGCGGTTTCTTCATTGCCCCTAAAGGNCCNAAAGGGCATTANATTAGTATTGGCGGTCAGGGGATGTCGATTTCCTCCTATTCCAAGCGTCAGCAGGTTGCTAAGGATTACATGAAATGGTTTATTCANAAACCGGTTCAGGAGAAATGGGCTGAGCTTGGCGGGTTTACGCCGCACAAAGAGGTTCTGCAATCTGATGCTTTTCTGAATGCNACTCCTTTCAACAAAGCTTTTGCTGCCAGNTTCCCTTANTTACGGGATTTNTGGGCTATCCCGGAATATGCTGAACTATTGGCTGTTTGCCAAACAAATTGGAACGCTGTTGTCGTTGGNTCCAAATCTGCTAAAGAGGCTCTAGATACCATTGCTAACAAGCATGAAGAGATCTTTGAAGAGGCGGGATACTACGACGAATGATCTAAGAAAACAAACCTGAAAGATGATGTTNAATGTAACGANTCAAGTTCTTCGCAAAGTGTAACTGGGTTGGTCTTTTAAGTATGCTCTGTGATTTATTCTACATTTTTACAAGCTATAGGAGTGAATGGTTTGCNAGACGAACAACAAAATGAAGTTGAAGTTGCTGAGGAAGTAGAAACTTCNNCTGCGGAAGTAAGTGCTTCTCCTGCGGAAGTAAGTGCTTCTGCTAAGGAGGTAAGTGCTTCTGCTAAGGAAACTGAGGAAATCGAGGATTCTCGGCCACAGTTCATACAAAAGATGGAGGCATTTGTTGATACCAAANTTTTTCAGGCGCTTATGCTCATTACCACGATTTATGCGCTTATTGGAACTGATATTGCTGCTTGGGTNGGGATATCTCAAGAGCAGTACAAGATTATGCACACNGTATCCTTNATTGCTTTAATCCTGTTTTTTGTTGAATGGTTTCTTCAGTGGATNTGTAAAGATGGTTATTTTNATGGTGGTAAAGGTTTCTTCTTCTGGTTGGACTTTATTGCTGCTTTATCGCTGATTCCGGATGTGCCTATGATAGCCGAACCACTGGCNGCTGCNNTGGGAATGGGTGGTGGAGCTGGTGGAGGTTTGGCTATTGCCAGAGCTGGTCGGGCCGCACGTGCTGGTGCCAGAGCCGGTCGAATCGCACGAATCTTCAAACTGTTGAANAAAGCTTTACCTGCTATTCAAAAAATGATGGGTAAAGAGTTACCTGAGGATGAAGAGAATGATGACCTTGGAGANCTCGCACCCAGTGCTATCGGTGGTGTTTTTGGCGATTTGATGACTCGAAAAGCGATTGTTGGTGTNATGTTNATGTTGNTTTTTGTGGCTATGNTNGACTATCAACCACCACGTCCGTTCGATACCGCTGGTTTGGGGCAACTTGAACAAACTTCTGGGGAGATGCGAGAACTCTTGGTAAATCAGTACAAGAGGAAATTCAACTTTCAAGGCGAGTTGGTGCGGGATGAGTACGCCGCTTTGACATCCTTGGAAGCAGAGCATAAAGAGTTTCGGATGTTAGGCATAGACACTAAAGAGGATAAAGCCGCAGATATAAAGCGGAAAATGCGTATTGACGAGATTAATGCGATTATTGCCCTCGCTCCGCCAAGATTGGTTTATTTGAACCTAAACGGTGACACCGTTGAGTCTGCTTGGGATAAAACATTGATCATGTCTCCGATTTCCGAGGGAGGGGAAGCGCGTTTCGACAAACGTGAAGAGACGGTATTGAAGAAGTCTGATGTTCTACGGATCTTTACTCCTAATGCGGAGAGCCAAGCTTGGTTCGATATCCGGCATGAGAAGGCTATGGAAGGTAAGAATGCTTTCTTCATGACGTTGTTTGTTGTTTTCCTCCTTGGTACTGGTTCTATGCTTTTCCAATCGGATGCTGAAAAACTGTTTATTGGTCCAATCATGAGGATGACGGATATTGTTCGAGAACTGGCGGAAAATCCCTTGGCTGCTCTTAATGTAGGGGACGACGAGGATGACAGTGAAACAGCTGTGGTCCAAAAAGCCATGGTAAAAATTGGGGGTATGTTGCAGATTGGTTTCGGTGAAGCTGGGGCAGAAATTATTGCTCATAACATGGCTTCAGGTGGTGAGCTCGATGTTATGATTCCGGGCGAGAAGATTGATGCCATTTATGGTTTTTGTGATATTAGAAGTTTCACAGATGCCACCGAATGTTTGCAAGAAGATGTTATGCTTTTCGTTAATGAAATTGGTGGCATTGTGCATCATGCT
>NZUQ01000024.1 GCA_002697225.1 Candidatus Poribacteria bacterium | reverse complement strand
AGGAGGGTGTTTTTCTACTTCAGATACTTCATACTCCCACCGAGCATCAATGCCCAACACACGCATGCCAAAAGCAAGGCAAAGCCGAGCAGTTTCATGGCCTATACCACCGACACCGACAATTAGCGCTGTTGCTTTAGTCAAATCAACATATTGACTTTTTTGTGCTGAAGTGTCCCAACGCTGGTCAAGTTGAGCACCTATATAGTAAGGTAGGCCACGAGCTAAAGCCAACATATACATCAGGATATGCTGACCGATGTGGTCGTTATAGACACCACGAGGGTTACAGATTTTTACTGGATGATCAACCAATTCTTGGTAATAGAAACCAAGTTTAGGACCTGCTGCTGGACTTTGCAGCCAACGCAACTTCTGAGCTAATGGCAACATTTCAGGTGGCACCCAACCAAAAACAGCATCAGCATCAACCAGTTCACTACGAGTTTCCTCATCTGTCTCAGGTAAAACAACCTGATATTGCGAAACCTGTCTTATAATTTCTTCTGCCCATTTTCGCGATCGCTCGCTTTGCGGGGGCATCATCACCAATTTCGGCATCCTCTTCCGCTCCTTCCTTCATAAATGATATGTTGTTTTTACTCACTTTATTCGTTTCACAAATCAATGCAGTAGAACCCTCAAAATTAACTGGAATTATAACCCTCATTATTTTGATCAGTAAAGTCTTCTGTGATTGGTACAACATTTTATCGTAATTAGGATTCCGTAGCTCATTCCAAAGGGTACTCAAGTCAAACTAACCCAGTCAAAGCTTGTTCATTAACTAGCAGAAGTTTTTGGCGGTCGTTGTGGAGACATCGGTTGAATAATTCGCAACCTTTCTGAAGTCAAGCGTCGCAGAAGTCCATCCGAAGTTTGGAAATTGAAACGTTCTCGTACAAACCGAGGGGAGTAACGATAAACTACTGTTCGACGATAGCCAGAATTAGTACGTTCTGCGGATCCATGTGTGATAGCGTCAGTAAACATCAACACGTCTCCTGCCTTCAGGTAGATCTCCTTAGTAGCAAAGGCCGTCCCCGCTGGTTTCCCGGTTATGCCATCGTAGACTAAACCCTTCCCGTTACTTTCTAATCGAGGATGAATTTCTGTACACTGATGACTACTTGGCACCAGTACGGGGGCACCATCGCCTGGACCAATATCATCGAGCGCCATCAGGACGTTGATCTGACCAACCATCCATTCGCCTGTGTTTTCTTGGCGAAAGGTTAAATAGCTCAGAGGGACATGTCCTCCACAATGAATATGGATATAACCGCCGATCCCCCGTACGGTGATGAAATTCTCATGAATTGACAACCCATTTACTGCCGAGTTGACGTATTTTCTGATCAAGCTAATCCAAGAAGGATGATCAATTAACTTTTCAAAAACCTCACCACCTTCGATAANATTTTGAAAATTGATACCGTTTTCAATATTGTAGGTGTGGGTTTGGATATTATTATCAATCCAACGACTTCGGTCTTGCCCTTTTTCTCCTCCTNCAATCCAAGGATTTTCCACGTAGTNCCAATGATCGTCGATCCACTGATTTATCAGTTGCAAATCTTCNTCGCAGATAGCACCTTCCAGAACCAANTANCCTTGTAAATCAAACAGATAATCCTGCGTTTTTTCTTCCATGTTCTTATNCTCNACCAACTTTAATTTCCTTCAATTAATCCAGATTCGTATGGTTCTTTGCTGACTAACTGGCTGCTCATTCCTCCATCAGCGAAAATGTTTGATCCGGTGATGAAAGCACTACGATCACTGAGTAGGAAAGCGGCTAACTCACCAATCTCCTCCGGTTCAATGGGACGGCCAATAGGAATGTTGGATTTCCAATAAGATATACACTCCTCTTGGTCAGGGGCTGAATTCAAAACATCCTGCCAGATTTGGGTATTCAGCAGGCCGGGCGAGATGGCATTAACCCGAAGATTAACCGAAGCCAATTCAATTGCCATACTCTTACTCATCCCAACCATTCCCCACTTGGCGGCATCGTAAGGCCCTGCACCAGAGATTGCAGCATGTGAATGAACGCTAGATATGTTGACGATACTGCCACCAACTGGCGTTTGAGCTAGCATCTGTTGACATACTTTCTGAGTTAGAAAAAAAACGGCTCGTAGATCCACTCTGATAACCCGATCCCAATCGGCTGAGGTTGTGTCTAGAAATGGTTTTACAAAATTGACACCCGCATTGTTAACTAAACCATTGATTTGACCGAATGTTGACAACGTTTTTTGAACTAAGTTATCCAAGGCTTCATCATCAGCCACATCGCAATGAACAGCCAAAGACTCACCATCCAGATCATTAGAGACATTTTCAGCTGCATCGCCTCGAATATCTGCAACCGCAACTTTGGCACCNTCTCTACTNCAAACTCGGGCAATACCTTCACCAAGACCTCCACCTGCTCCGGTTACAATAATAACTTTTTCCTTCAGTAACATNGATCCTCCCTGCATNTTGGTTAGAGNATTTTATAGTTGTTGCNGCAGACACTAAATGGATNTATTCTACTGGNTGCAGCAATGTTTTTATCCCGTTTCTCTGTTCAAAGCTATCAAATGCCTTTCTCCAATCATTGACTCNAAAAATGTCAGTGATTAACGGCATTGTTTGCACCGTTCCATCCGCTAGGAGACGGATGGCTTTTCTCCAGGACTCTGGTGTGCTGGCAAAACTTCCNGTTGCAATCAATTCTTTGTAGCAAAGCTGATCTAGATCCCAACTGACCGCATGACCGAACAAACCGATTTGAACATACCTCCCTTGTCGGCGAACCAAATCAATCAGTTGCATAGCAGCTGGGCCAGCGCCAGAACACTCATAGACAATATCTGCACCTAATCCTTCGTTGGTAATTTGGTGTATCAAATCCAGTGGATCCTGTTGCTGAACATTTAGCGTGTAGTCTGATCCAAGTTGTTGGGCTAATTCAAGACGTTGCTGGTCTGCATCAGTACCTAGCGTTACCACTGTGGCGCCAGCTGATTTGATAACCTGTAAGGTCAACAGGCCGATGGCGCCAGGACCAGCAATAACAGCCACATCGCCCGGTGTGACGGTTGGATGCTTTTCCAACACTCCATTTACAACACAGGCTAGAGGTTCAGTTAAGGCACCAGCTTCAAAACTAACATTGTCAGGCAAAAGGTGAAGGTTAGTTACAGGCACAACAAGATATTGGGTGAAACCNCCGTTCACTCCTGAACCAATTGAAAGTCGGTTCAAACACAAATTAGTGTAACCATCACGACAATAAGCACAGACACGACAAGTGGAAAAATAGGTCTCAGTTGTAACTCGGTCTCCAATCTGATAACTGTTAGCTTCTTCACTAATCTCGGTAATCTCACCGGCTACTTCATGCCCAAGAACAACTGGAGGAAATGAGGGATATTCATCTTTGTAAATATGTAAATCGGTGCCACAAATACCCGCTGAATGAACTTTAATTTTAACCTGTCCCGCTTGCAAACTTGGTTCATCAATGTCTCGCAATTCGATATTTCCGAATCCCGAAGCGACTTTCATCACAGCTTTCATTGCTACCCCTTAAGGTCCTATAATCTCAGTTCAACACCATGGGTAAGTATAAGTATCGGTGGAACCCAGTATGTCACAATAAACGAAGAGGATCTTCGATAAATCCAACTAGCGTTTGCAAAAATTGAGCGGCTCTGGCACCATCAACAACTCGGTGATCACAAGATAGTGTTAAGGAGAGCATCGATTGTACAGANGGCTGACCATCAATAGCAACNACTCGATCGGTGATGCTACCCAAGGCCAAAATAGCAGCTTGTGGTGGATTGATAATAGCACTGAAAGCATCAACCCCATACATTCCCAAATTGCTAATGGTGAATGTTCCATTCTGCATGTCTTCCAAAGACAAATCTCCGTTCTGCGCTTGATCAATCAACACCTGTCGGCGATCAGCTAGATCCCGCAATTTCAACTGATCAGTTTGATGAATTACAGGGACAACCAGTCCGTTTTCGACAGCCACAGCTAAGCCAATGTTAATCTCGTCATTAAGAATAATTTGCTCATCTTCCCATTTNCCATTCAGTCGNGGATGTTCGCGTAATGCGGCGGCCACAACTTTTACCAGTAAGTCAGTATAAGTGATTTTTTGACCTGAGTGTTGTTGGGTTTGCTTTCGCCAACATGATAGCTGACCAGCGTTTGCTTCCTTAGATAGGAAAAAATGAGGTACTGTCGTCCAACTATTGGTTAACCTTTGGACCATCACCTGCCACGAACTACTAATGGCAGGCCTTTGGACGGTATCCGATGTCAGTTCCGGCGAAATACGCTTCTCTTTCTGATGTTGGGAAGCATTCAGTACATCAGTAGCCAGAATAGCTCCCTCTGGTCCACTTCCGCTGATGTCATTTAAACTTAGATGATTTTCTCTGGCGAGTCTGCGTGCTTTAGGAGATGCTAAAGTGGTCTGATCTTTGACTTCATTTACAGAAATTGGCTGTGGAACGATTGGCGACCGTGTTGCCAAATAAGCTAGCACATCTGCTTTATAAACACAGGAATTTTCAGGTTGTACCTGTGTTAGATCTAGCTGGTGTTCTGCGGCAATCCGTTGAGCCAAGGGGCTGATCGAGACTTCAATTTGTTCAATTGCTTCAGGTAACTTGGTTGAATCCTCTGATTCTAGTTCTGCATTGGTTAAATCAGATGCAAATGAAGTTGGTTCGTCGGTCGCCGAAATCTGTGCCACGGTTTGCCCTACCGGAATTTCATCTCCCGCTTCAGCTACTATATGGCTGAGAATACCAGATGCAGTGGCTTCAACTTCAACAATGACTTTATCTGTTTCAATTTCCATCAGCGGTTCTCCTTTAGTNACAAACTCGCCTTCAGACTTTAGCCATTGCAATAATACGCCCGTTTCCTGAGACATACCAAGGGCTGGCATAATAACATCTTCAGCCACGATTAACTCCTCAGTTTAGTTTTTTTCTTCTAGAATNGAATTGTAGCATACAAATTTCATATTTCCATTTTTATTAAATAACGAGTAATAGTAAATTTGTCCATTGTTNGGTTATTCAGCTTGTCATGTTTGTTGAAGGAATCAAAAGTCTGGTATTGTTTGGTAAGTGTTAAAATCATTTGTTTGATCTTGTCCGCGCAAAAGGTAGATATGATGTTGATGGTTCCAGCCATCAACATGGTATTTGACATCAGCNGGCATATAACGCATAGTGTAACCGCAACGACGCTTCCCTGATTTGTTTGGATTGGAAGCATGAGCAGTAAACGCATCATGAAAGTGGCATTCACCAACTTCCAGTTCCAGGTCAATTCCCTCAGACCGATTAAGATCNTTATTAATAATCTCCCGACCGAACAGATGTTTTTTTGTATCAACATCCTTGTACTGCAGGTGCTTTTGCTTATGACTTTTAGCGATGACCCTCATACAACCATTATCAACTGTAGATGCGTCCACAGCCAGCCACATAGTGATAACNCGCATCGGTTGAAGCCGATTNCCCCAATAGACACCGTCTTGGTGCCATGGNACAGCCAAACCATCTCTAGACCGTTTGCTAATAAAATGNCTTGACCACAGAACGATATTAGGGCCAATAAAACATTCAATTACATCNAAAACAGTGGGATGCGTAAGGTATTTAAACAAAAATGGATTAGNGAANTGTGGCACGTCCATCTGTTCAGGACGCGTCTCTGGTGGGAGGTTGACAATCATTTGATCAACATAGTTACGCAATGTGTCCAACTCACTTTTTGTAAAGATCCTGCCAAATTTCAAATATCCATTTTCGTGATAGAAACCAACCTGATCTTCCGTTGGAATTAGTGAAATTCTCCAATCGTTATCTGGATTTGTCATGGTATATCCTTTCTTAAATTTCTCCTAAGATATCAATTGTTTCAAAAAGCTACCGCTTTGTATCAGAGCAGCATGACGTCTTTCCAGTGTCTCTTCATAGGCCCGATCTTCCACCTCTATACACACGGCACCCTGATAACCAACATCGCTTAAGACAGAGAAAAACTGTCCCCAATTAACATCACCCAACCCTGGTAACTTTGGTGTGTGGTATTCTAAGGGATATCCTAGGATACCAACTTCATCAAGTCGGTGTCGATCCACTCTAACATCTTTGGCATGTAAATGAAAAATCTTGTCGGAAAATTCACGTAATGGTTTCAGATAATCAATTTGCAACCACACCAGATGAGAAGGGTCGAAGTTGAGACCAAAATTCGGACTTGGTATCTCCTCAAACATCCGTCGCCAAATGGCGGGAGCATAGGCTAAGTTTTTACCACCTGGCCACTCGTCTTTTGTAAACAACATTGGGCAGTTCTCAATAGCGATGCTAACATTATGATCCTCAGCAAATTTTATCAGAGGTTGCCATGTTTCTTTGAATTGCGGCCAGTTTTCTTCAATCGAGCGAGTCCAATCGCGACCAATGAAAGTGTTGACAACCTCAACACCAAGTAATTCAGCAGCTAAAATAACCTGACGAATATGGTTGACATAGATTGCTGCTTCCCTAGAATCTGGAGTCAGAGGATTTGGATAGTATCCTAGGCCACTAATGTCTATGCTATTAGCACTCACTAATTCATTAATTTGTTTTGCTTGATCTGATGTTAGTTCTACTACGTCAATATGAGTTACTCCGGCGTAACGTCTCTCAGCTTCTCCTTTTGGCCAACACATCAGTTCTACACAAGAGAATCCGGATGACGAGGCAAATTCCACAACCTGTTGCAAAGACAGGTCTGGGAAAATTGCGCTTGCAAATCCAAGTTTCACGATATTTCTCCTTAATAATATATTAAGTTGATAGTTTTATCCATTTACTTCCTGGATGATTCGTTGGTTTTTTCATTATTGATCTCATGATTTTGAATATCATACCATGCAAAATACATCAGGGAAAAAAAGAGATCATCTTACCAATTAATACAGTTGAAATTATATGTAGGGTTGCCTGTATATATAAACTTGGGTTTCCCAGCCAAATATGACTTTTAGAAAAAGTTACCCTATGGTACACTCATATCTCCTGAGTTAATCAGTGCCTGTTTCTGTAAATATGATACTGCTATTTGTCTCCAACACACTAGTGGAACCTGCCATGGGAGACAAAAAATTGGACAAACTTGTTTTTACTGAGGTATTTCTATGAAACTTTCACTCTCTGTTCGGGTAGCCGAGGCACCAGGATCAAAGAAAGAAACGATCCGATCTTTCGACGAAGTTTCTGAAATAGCCTCGCAAATTGGTTATCAAGCTGTTTGTATGCGTGCGTCTCAGGTAGGGATACAAACNGCTCTCCAAAAAATCACATCTGTGAAGAAAAAAGTCCNAGAACTTGATTTAGCAGTCTCAATGGTCACGGGGGATTTTCCTNTTCCAATTAATAATGATCAAGGACCTGGTGCTTTACGAAATATTGCTCCTTATTTGGAATTAGCTGTGTTGTTAGGATCGAACCTGATCCGGATTGCGATGAAAACAGAAGAAGATATCATCTGGGCACANCGTGCATCTGATGAAGCTAATGAGCGTAACGTNAGGTTAGCACACCAATCACANACTCTCAGCCTCTTTGAAACAGTGGATGGATCACTCGATGTGCTCAATCGTGTAAATAGGCCTAACTTTGGTCTCATCTATGAACCTGCTAACCTTGANCTATGTGGTCAGGATTANGGGATTAAAACGATTAAGAAGTTTGCGCCGCATCTTTTTAATGTATATCTTCAAAATCATGTCCAGCATCCAAAAGGCAAGGTNNNTGCTCANACATGGATCAATGGGCACACNCCATACGANCCAATTCGTCTACAAGATCAAAATGGAATTGATTTNCCACTTGTNTTTCAAGGGCTAAAAGAAATTGGGTATCATGGTTATATAACGGTNCATCAAGCTTTTGCTGACATCATGACCCCGGAANATGCAGCNCGGCAGAGNTTTGATTANCTTACNCAACTCGCTGACTTTGAAGTCAAANCTAGAAATTGAGTGTCATCACANATNTANAACCNGAAGCNAAATAGATGAATAGGAATTNANCACTTAATATGCAGTAANTGGNTACTGTTGATGGCATTTATAAAATTGATCTGTGTNNNGTTGANNNANGATCTNGTTGGAGTATGGAAAGCTAGAAAACTCGTTGATCTNCTAGNNCGTATCATTTACAATTNTGGTGAACCTGCAGTGGTTCCTATTAAAGTATGAAATATGCTCGTTNACTGATGGGNTAGTTCCGATCTTTAAAANTGAGGNCACCTTTGTAGCANCTTCCAGCAACTGAGGTAGGTAAGATCCCNTATCCTTTGAGTTAATNAGCTATGAATGCAAATGTTGAGGTGAAAATACAGTGTCGCGTTTAAAGTATGCTCTAATTGGTTGNGGNCGGCGGGGGAAAGTTCATCTCGAAACAGCTACTGCATTGAAGGAGACCTTTCAAGTGGTAGCTGTTTGCGATGCCCATTACGAATCAGCGGAGAAAGGAGCTGACCAAATTGGAGCCAAGCCTTATAGTGACGTTCGAAAAATGGTCGAACGTGAAAAACCAGATATCTGTGATGTTGTNGTTCCAGTGGATTTACATCATGTNGTCTCTTGCTACCTCTCAGAATGTGGTATCCATCATAACGTGGAAACTGGNNTGGCNCCAACGCTTGGTCTGATGGACTTGATGATAGGCAAAGCGAAAACTAACAATATTAAATTGCAAACTTCTGAGAATTTNCCGTTTGTGCCAGTTGAGCAGTTTGTCNGNCATCTNATTCAATCCGNNNCCATCGGCAAGGTTCACAAATGTTACCGNCTATTNTCAACAACGGGCTATCATGGCCTNGCGGCTATGCGGTGTCGTATGGATGCCAAACCAATTTCTGTCAGCAGTATTGGTCATACAATGCCGGTTGTCCCATATGTCGATCGTGTCAAGCGAGATTTTGATNCCGAAAGATTGGAATTTTATACAGTCGATTTCGACAATGGAGGAATTGGNATTGCTATGGTTGGTAATAAAAATAACTGCTTGGGCCGAAACACGCTGGTTGGTTTTGAAACCTGTGGGGAACGNGGAACNATTGTAACTAATGGAAATCANAGTACAATCGGTAATGAAACTATTAATGTTTGTACAGATGAAGATATAAATCAGCACGCGGCAAAAGCTAAAACTTANCCNTTCCAACGTGAATATAGTGAAAACAACGTTCTGAAACGGATATATGTTGAGTTGCCCAAATCATTGGGTGGAACAATAGAGTGGCATAATCCTTATCTTGACACGGGAATTCTGGAAAAAAACATTTCACTAGCTACNATGCTTACAGGCATTGCGCAAGCTGTTCGAGAAGATCTTGATCCACTATGGACAGGCGAGATGGGACGTGAAGACCAAGAGATGGTCATCGCAGCACATCGGTCGATTCAGATGAATCGCCAGCCGATTAATTTACCTATNTCGATTGATCTNAGTGANGAAGAANGGTTNGATCAACGNTTCATACAACGATTTGGTGTTCATCCTCGCGAGGATCTTGATCAAGCTCTANCNGCAAATTTTAAAGCTCGATAAACAATANTTNGAACNGTTAAAAATTTAGGAGAAAAGATGNTCAAATATCGAGTCGGCGTTATCGGCGCCGGTGGTATTGGGAACAGACATGTATCAGGTTTAGTTGNCTTAGATCACGTCGAATTGGTATCAGTGTGTGATATTTCCGAAGAGNCNCTTAATGNATTTAAGAAAAAATGGGAAAGTACTTGGTCAAACATTTCACTCTATACTAACTATACCAAAATGCTGACTCAAGAAAATTTAGATATTGTAACTGTTGCTACACCTGATAACTATCATGCCGATCCCGTAGTTGAAGCAGCTAATGTGGGTGTAANAGGAATCTTTTGTGAAAAACCCATGGCTACTACCTTGATTGATGCAGATCGAATGCTTGAAGCTGTTGACAAAAANAGTTGNCTACTTTCCATTGATCATACACGCCGTTTCACATCGCTATGGCACCATATCAAAAGTGAGATTATTGCGAATGGAGAGATTGGTGAATTACAGTACATCACTGGTACACTTAGTGGCAAGCGAGCTTCGATTTTCCGTAATGGCACTCACCTAATCGATGCGCTCTGCTATTTGGCTGATTCTGCACCTGATTGGGTCTTCGCCGAACTAGAGACAGGATACGAAAACTATACTGAATACCGTGGTGATGGGGGACGGGATCCTAAACTTGAACCATCAGCTAGCGGCTATATTCATTTCAAAAATGGTGTCCGTGCATTTTACGCTGGTACTTCTAAGAATACCGCTGGGCCTAAATGGAGATTCGAGATTATGGGAAGTCAAGCTTATATCCAGATAGAAAAAGGAGCAAAGATTTTCCGAAAAGATTCGATTGAGAGAATTGAACCACCTAAATGGGAAATTGAAGGGATTTCGGCTGGAGCCAGAGATCTAGTTCTCGCACTAGATGAAAACCGGGAAGTCGCCTCACCAGCGAAAGAGGCACTTCATGTGGTTGAAATCATCCATGGGTTCCTAAAATCTCAGCAACGTGGAAACACAAAAATCCGTCTTCCATTAACACGTGCCTGATTTTAACGAGGTGTTATAGTGGCAAAGTTCAATGTTGTTGTGAACCAAAGAACATTATTGGTTGTTGACCAAGAGACAAAACGGTGCCTTGGTGGTCTAGGGTCTAATGCTTGGCGAACGTTTGTTTTTCCTCTTTACACACCTGGTGGTCACACTGTGATCCAGGAATACCCATTTGACCATCCATTCCACAACGGTTTTTTTGTTGGACAGGTTGTTAAAGTTGGAAATCGAGAAAGTCTGTTTTGGCATCACAATGATGGAAAGACCCGTCCAGAGGCAGGTAAAATTGTTAATTCACAATCACCCGAAGTTGGCTTACATCCCCGTGGAGTCCTTTTTAGATTAAAGCACGTCTGGCATGGTGGAGATGGTGAACCAGTGATTGACGAAATTCGAACCGTTAATATGTATGCTACTGATGATGCAACTATCTGTGAAATGACTAGTGAGAAAATATCAACCTATGGCGACACCGAGTATCCGCAGACCAAGTATGCGTCGATCGGAATCCGTGTTGAGCCTCGGTTGCTCCCAGTCATGGGGGGAGTAATCATGGCAGACAATAACCGAAAAGGTAATGCGGAGGTAGTTCAAGAACAGGACTCAGATTTTGTGGCTTATGAAAATGATTTATCAGGTCATGGGCGATTCGGTGTGCTAATGACCATCCTCAATAAAGGTATCCGTGGTCCGTGGTTTATTCGAGACTACGGCATGGCTTTGTTTAATCCGACTTGGCGACAGGCAATTCGAGTGCCACAGGGCCAATCTTGGTCTACTAGTCTACGGGTAGTTGCCTACGATGGTCAGTTAACACAAGAACGTGTGTCAACTTGGATCAAAACACTGTAGCTCCCTCTATGTTTCCAACAAAAATGTACTAGATGAAAACAACTGTAGTCGGTAGTTATCCTATCCCAGAATGGCTTAAAAGTTGTCCAAATGAAGAGACTCTGATCGATGCGACCACAGTTGTGATCCAAACTCAACTTAGAATCGGTATTGATGTTATTTCTGATGGCGAATTGTTGCGCTGGAATTTGGAGAGTAATATGCCAAGTGGTATGGCCGAACGTTTTGTGGCACCAATGTCAGGTATCAGCACCGATTTGTCGAGATCCGAGCTCGAGGAATTTCGGGCACGTCCTGATGTCAACTATCGGCAAAAGCCCGCAGGTATAGTTACAGAGGAGTTGGGAGAAGGAACACTTAATCTTGGATATGATTGGTCGCGAATTCGGTTCTTGACCAACAGCCCTTTTAAGTTTACTGTAACTAGTCCCTACATGTTGGCTAAAGTTGTTTCCAATATGTACTATGTAAGCTTAACTGATTTGGCATTTGCGTTTGCAGATATTCTGGCAAATCAATTGGCTCACATCGACGCAACTGTGATTCAAATCGATGAACCAAACCTTACTGGACATCCCGAAGACAGTCATATCGCATCTCAGTCAATTAATCGGGTATTGGAAGCTGTTAGCAGTGAAAAGAATGTCCACCTATGTTTTGGAAACTATCATGGGCAGACCATTCAAGATAGTAATTATAAGTACCTGATTAGTTTTATGAACCAGTTGAACTGTGATTGCCTCGTTCTGGAACTTACCCGCCGACCAAAAGATGAAATACGCTATCTGTGTGATGTTCAGCCTAATATCCAATTCGGAATTGGTGTTGTTGATGTCAAAGATCTTCAGATCGAAACCCCAGAACAGGTGGCACGTAGAATTGANGATATTGCCGAAATCCTCGGTTCTGAAAGAATTGCTTATGTTAATCCGGATTGCGGACTTCGTATGCTNCCNCGNGCCGTTTCTGAGGGAAAACTCAAGGCATTGGTCGCTGGTAGAAATCTCTATTGCGGNATCATCANCTGAATTAAAGGANAAATATGTCAAAAGGAACAATTTATCCCTCAGAATCCCTCNCTTTTAAAGACGCAAGAACAGGNGCTGAAATTCGACAAGTAACTACTACTTTCGCCTTGCANCACCATCCATTTTTCATTATCCCCGCCTATGATGATGAAATGAAGCGANTGATTTTCGTGTCGCANAGAACGGGTNCCCCACAAATATTTGTTGAAATNCGTGCGACTGGTGAACTAATGCAGTTGACAGATCGTGATGATCTTAGTGANTGGTCAGTCCATCCATCTCATAATGGAAATTATGTCTTTTTCACTGCAGGGACTCGTGGCTGGCGTTTAGACTTGGAAACACTAGAAGAAGTAGAATTGGTCAACTTTGCTGCTACACGGATGCGCGAAGAAGGCATGGTGGGAGCAGCCATGGGAACAACCGCCTTGAGTCATGACGATCAATGGTGGGCTATTCGCTACAATGTTGGTAAAGAAGCAGCATTATCGGTGATTGATACTGAAACGGGTGTGTACGAGACAATACTACAGCGGGATAGTATTGGTCACTTACAGTTTTGTCCAGATGATTCTAATTTAATCTACTACGCAGGTCCTTTAACCGATAGGGTTTGGGTAATTAATCGGGGCGGAACAAATAACCAGCGTCTGTATGCTAGAAACGTGGAGAAAAATGAGTGGATTACCCACGAATCATGGATACCAGGTACCCGGGAGTTGGCTTTTGTNGATTGGCCCAACGGAATTCGCTGTATCAATGTGGACACAAATCAAGAACGACAGATAACCTCATTCAACGCCTGGCACGCAGTNTGCAACCATCAAGGGACTATGATGGTTGCAGACACCAACTTCCCTGACATTGGTATTCAGATCTTTGACCCGAAAGATAACGATCGGAAACCAAAAACAATCTGTTATGCAGGGGCNACTTCNGTTGGCGAACACTGGGCTGGACCATTTCCTTATGCGGCTGGTCCAATTAAAGTTTATGCTCCTCAGCATACCCATCCACATCCGTCATTTAGTCCAGATAGCACATGTATTGTTTTTACCTCGGATCGCAGTGGTCACGCTCAAATCTACGAAGTGATGGTTCCTACTGGCATTTGGTAAAAAGAACACACTTGATATTAGCTGGCATTTCGATTTAATGCGAGGTACACCATCGGGCAGACCGTAGATAATCAACGGATGTTTTTGTCGCTTCCTCGGTTCCGATCCGTTCAAGTGCTTGTAAGGAAAATGCACGAACAAAATGGTTGTTATCGTATAATGCCTCAGATAAAGCAGGTAATGCGGCTGATGCCTTCTTTCCAATTCGAGCCAGTGAAAGAGCAGCATTTCGGCGGATGAGATCTTCATCGTCTGTCAACCTTTCAGCCAACGGCGCCACTGCAATATCTGTTGTTTGAGTAATTGTACCAAGAGCTTCAGTCGCGTGATTTCTGACATCCTTCGATTCATCATTCAAGGTTTCTATCAAGTCGACAGCTGCCTCTTGCGCATCAAAGCCAAGATCTCCAAGTGCGTCAGCCGCACGAGCCCTTACCTTTTCATCTTTATCACGCAGAATTTCAGTTAAAGACGGAATTGCTGATTGCCCCATCGAATTGAAAGCATAACTGGCGTTTCGACAAGCGACCTCATCTTTCCCTTTCAAGGAATCCATGATGAGAGAGGAGGCTTGGTTACCAATGTGTCCCAATTCATAGGCAGCATTAACACTTATAGCTTCAGATTCGTTACTCAATTTCTCGGTTAATTCCGAAAGAGAACGAGTTCCAGTATCATTTTGGTGTTTCGCATTTTTGCCCAGATACCAATTCCAGAGGTTTTGCCACGTAAGTTCCTGCAGATCATCCGTAGTTTCCCAAGTTGCGCCTTGGTGATTCCAGCTAGGATATTGAGGTTCTGACATTCGTGTGAACAAAAACTTTACCATGTATCGAACGTTGTCTGATGTATTGAGCATCTTGCGATGGAATACATCATAGTGAACAATAACAACCGTGCCTGCTTCACCATCCAGGGGCAACTCCTCATCCTTGCCGAAAGGTGGTTTAGTATTGAAATACTGAGATCTTGGCCATATTCCAGTTGGGCCAAGTTCTATCGGAGTATTTTGCGGATAATAAAACGCCATTGCCCAACGTGTACGATGATGACGATGGTTTTCATCGATAGCGAACCGACTATTGTGCAGGCTGTCCTTATGCATCCCTTGTTCCCCGCTATCTGGNGGATTTTCGTGACAATGTCGATGTGGATGGAGATAATAATCTTCTCCNAAGATACTGGTTAGCGCACCACGAACCGCTGGATGTCCGAAAACNTTCCGTAACTCCGGAATACGGGGTAAAAGGTTGTTGCCNGGGTTACCTACTTTTTCAAACATCTCTTCTGTTTTCTGATAAATNCTTTGGTGNAAGCTAGCCGGAAAATCAGGTTTAANAGTAACGTANCCGTTTTGAATGAAACGTTGCATTGCTTTGTCACTGAGTAGATGTACTTCCTTACGCATTGGTTTTCTCCCTAGATGGGATGGATAATTANTTGTTTATAGGCATAACAGAATGCTGTATTGTAACATGACTTGTAGNATATACAAAATACAGAAAGTATTACCAAGCAATAAATACCAAATCTTATATACTAACTAGATAGANAGTAATACNAGGAATAATTAAACCAAAAGGAACTNACNATGACTGANGAAGAGAGATATTTATTTGATGTGCGTGGTTATATGATACTGAATCAAGTCTTAAGCGAAAAAGAACTTGCAGCACTTAATGCAACCTTTGATGAAAAACAGGAGCGTTCTGAAAATCCTAATGCCGGCCGAGCACGTTATTTGGGTTTGATGTCATGGGGAAAAGATTATCGAGATCTGATCGACCACCCAGCACTTGTTCCCTATTTAGAGGGGATTTTAGGGGACGATTTNCGCTTAGACCACGATTATGCAGANCACATGATAGAGGGTGGNGCAGGNGAATTACACTTCAATGGCACNCCGTACAGNACAATGTATCACTATAATGTGCAANACAATAAAATTCACTGTGGGNTGGTTTCAGTNGCATGGGCACTGAAAGATGTGCCATCAGGGGCGGGAGGATTTTGTTGNGTTCCTGGTAGCCACAAGAGTAGTTTCCCTCCACCNATCAGCATTACCTGCGTAGGGGAACCATCGGTCTGTGTAGANCAAATATCCTGTGNGGCGGGTTCTGCAGTTATNTTNACTGAGGCATTAAGGCACGGTACTCTCGCNTGGACAGCGCCGACCCAACGTCGNACCCTATTTTACAAATATTCTCCCCGATATNTTTCTTGGTGGGGGACTTACTATGATCCTAAAGCTTATGATTACACTATGTCACAGCAAAAAGTACTCCGCGCCCCATACATTAGCCGGCTATCAAATCAAAAAACCGAAAAAGGATATATTATTAGTCCTTCCTGATTTACTAGGAGCAAGATGTACAATCGATGACCCACTTGATTCAGCCAACTGAATCAGTGGCATTGATTAGACCGAGGTTATACAACTCAAATATGCCTTCGTCTTATGATCCACCTGAAGTGATTCCGCCTAACGGTCATTAGATAGTGAGAGCTTATTCTCTTCAAATCACAAAGTTACCTGCTTATTAGCATTCATTCAACGGTACNTGGACAATAAATATTCCTGGGCCACCAGGTTGNTCTTGNTCGAGATCGTAAAAAATNGTGCCGAGAGTTTTGTCATCGAGTTGCACGGTGCGAGGCCANCCGCGTCCTATGATACGCCGTCTTGGATTATAAACTTCAGAGGTATTACCAAAGTGCCAAGTAATTCCCTCGTCGTGTGAGACGGTTAAGTTATAGCTAAATTCTCCATCGTGGCCTATCCCATAGACGATGTAAGTTAAAACCACCCAATTATTGGTCAATGCAGTAAGGTCATAACCGGCAACACCAAAATAGGGAAAGACATTCATTGCTGTCCAAGTAAGGCCCTCNTCAGTTGAACGTAGTCCACCTACTATTTCTCCTGGCACACCGACGGGAACAGGGGCATTAGCTTGTGGCGCTCCACTGATCAAGATACCATTATTTGTACATATAATAGGCACCATACCATGATTACGACCATCACCAAAAGGCTTAATCTGGTTACTCTGATTATCATATAAAACTGTTCTATCATAAAAAGGACACACCCATTCAGAAACTGATCG
>NZUQ01000023.1 GCA_002697225.1 Candidatus Poribacteria bacterium | reverse complement strand
TTTCCCATCTGGACTATAGGCGGCTGAAGTCACCGAACTGTCATGACCTTTCAGTGCTATCAGTCCTGTACCTGTCTTGCATCTACTCCTCCTCTAACCCTTAACTGTCCATTTTAACATTATTCTTAATTATGTCTTTCATTAACTCGCTCTGTTTTAAAGTTACTGTTTTATAAGTGTCAGACTAGTACTGACTAAGCGGTGAAAAATCAGTTCGGAACCCAAATTCAGTTCCCCAGTTTGATATCGAATCCCAAAATTCTGTATTGCCATTCAGCGCTGACTGCTTTTCATCCATTAAGGCTATAGAATCGGACAAAGCTTTACGAAGAACATCTGGGTCAATGTAAAAATCATAATGAAGATCTTGTTCACTTGGAGGGGCGCTTTTTTCAAGCCTGATTGGGTCAGTATCAACTGCTGGTCCTATTATCCTTTGAAACCTCATTCCAACTACATAAGCACAGATACCGCTCCATACAGCATCAAGTCTACCAGACGCTAGTTCAATTAGTAAAAAATCATTAGTCGAAAACATAGAAATCGGCAGATCAGCGAAAGTTAAAATCGAATGATTTTAACAATTCCCCTATTTCTTGGATGTTTGCTATATTTCTGTGACGCGATGGGCTTCTTTTTAGGTATATCCTTTCTGTTTTGGGAGGGAGAGAGAAATTTTTCATTGCCCTGCTCCTCAGGGAGAAAACAGCTTCTTTCCATATGAAAGCCGTCTCATCACTGTAGTGACCTCTGTACATTTCCGATGGAGCCATCCATAATTTTTTCACCTTAACAGGAGAAGTTTCTGGAATCAGGATGAATCGTGATTTTTCAATTCCAAATAACTCTATAAAGCCGTAGTATCTACCAGGTAAACCATCATAAATCAAAACTGGCAGATTATTTAACTGGTCAAATCTGTCATAAATTGGGATTCTTGACATAAACTGAGAGAGAAAGTGGCCGCTTGGTTACCATCAGTGTCCAGAGTTGTCATCACAAACCCCCAACGTTTGCGTCCACTTTGCGACAGTTTTATCTTGATGGTGTAGGCCAGCCCTCCTTGGTAAACATCAGGCAGATCAGATATGGTCAATCTGCCGTTGCTAGAATCCCCGTGGCCGGAAAGGCAGGTTGACTCTCCGGGTGCACCAGAGTAAGATTTACCGTTGGCAGCAGTTGAAGGTTTACCAGACCGGGCGAAACTGAAAGGAGGCAACCCAACGAGAATAATCAACAAGGCTATAGAAGCTGCCATCCCACTAATGGCATGACTTTTTTGCTGGAGATTTTCTCACATAATATTATTCACTTTGCAGAGATTAGTCATTCATGTAGAGAATATGCTGAGCCATATGTTGTACTTGCTGTGTGCCTAGCTGCTGAACCAGCCTAGGTTTCCTGATATTAACACGATGAAGAATATCCTTCAAATCCAGAGGTTTCCCAGTTTGTATGCGAGGCTGAATGTTGGTACGGAGATATTGATGCAGCTGCTATTTAGCGTCCTGATGGAGGGAAGGCCCATCAGCTGTAACGGGATTATTAGTGACTTGGGCGATAGCCATGTTAATCAGGTACAGGCTTCCCATTCTTTTCTTAAAATACCATAGCTTACAACATCTTCATACTTATCCCATTTAATCACATGTTCCCGAAGAACTCCTTCCTTCTTCATCCCTATTTTTTCCATTATTTTTCCAGAGACAGGGTTGCGAATAATGTGGGTGGCAGTAATTCTGTGTAAGTCCAATTCATGAAAACCATATTTCAATATAGCTTTAGAGGCTTCGGTACAATAACCCTGATTCCAATACTCCTTTGCAATCCAATAACCTAGTTCTGCTCTATTGAATCCCTTATCAATAATTAATCCTATTGCTCCTATCAATTCTTGTATAGACTTCAAGATAATTGCACAATTTACTGATTCTCCAGCTTGAAACTTAGACTGACGGGTTAATTCCATTCCTCTGCCATTCCATCTTTGTATGGATGAGGAATATTCAAGGTTGTATCTGCAATAGCCTTATCCCCTGCCAATTTTTTTACTCTTGGCCCATCAGACAATTCAAATGGTCTCAGTAGAATTCTTTTAGTTTCAAGATTCAATTTCCCTTTTGTCATTGTTTATGCGCCTCAAGATAGTATTAACCAACAGTTTCTGCGGATAGTAAAAGATTGATTCCTCATGCATTAGGGAACCTAGCAATCATGACCAAGAACTTTTTGGACAATAGTCAGAACAGCATCTTCCCCTATGATATCAAAGTCATGATTTAATCGCGTTTTGATTCTGTAAAGAATTGCTTTTTCATTAGTTACAGGGGAATCTGGAGCCGCCTGAACAAACTCCAGTTGTTGCTGGTTTTGAGGTATATCTGCCAAAGAAGAAGTAGTGTTAATATCTTTTAAATTATCTTTCATATGTATGTCAGAATTCTCGACACATGTCTGCTCGTTACTAGGCACACCACAATGCTCGCTGATTGGTCCTTTGGGATTCCCTGGGTTCAATCTATTCTAATAACTCTGTAGCGTTAGCAGTCACTTTGTGGAAAGCTTTGATATATTGATCTAGCAACGCCTCATTTGCTACTGGGAAGGCAGGGATTGTCATCATATCTTGACGTGGTTTTTCAGAGCGAGGTAAATCGCCTTTCTCGTACGTAATTTCACGCTGGATTTCCGGACGTGAAAACGCTGGATGGTTCCGTTCTTGAAATATAGCTGAAAGATGGTTCCGTCCGCCTGGCGCACCGCTGGCTACGCTGGCGCCTTCAGCACGCAGGGCTTCAATCAATTTGGACTTGGGTAACCCTCCCAGTTCATCAGCGTCATAGCGGATATAAGGGTTACTATAATATCCACGAAAGATGTATTCTGCTGGCTTCAATGGATGCATGCCCGGAAATGCACTAATTCCCTCCATCAGGTACATTACGTTGTCATTGCGTTGTTTATTGCGTTGATCTAGATGACAAAGCTGAACACTTGCTATTGCAGCACTGAGTGGTGAAATCCGGTACTTGTATCCAAAACAAGTAGGAGAATACTTATGATAATCTGGATTGGAAAGGTGGGGAATTCGTTCGTAGTGCCCCAAACAAATTGCTCGTTCATGCCAATCTAAGTTGTTGGTAATCATTACCCCTCCCTCACCAGCAGGCAAAAGTTTCCCTGCTTGCATACTGAAACAACCAATATCACCAATTGTGCCAACTTTTTGTCCTTTATAGGTTGCCCCATGTGCGTGTGAACAATCTTCTATTACAATTAAGTTATAGCGTTGGGAAACCTCTACGATAGCGTCCATTTCTGCTGGCATTCCACCAAGATGAACGATAATCATAGCCTTGGTCTTGGGTGTGATTCGTTGCTCAATATCCGCGGGATCTGGACAACCAGTGTATGGATCAATGTCACAGAAAACCGGAATAGCCTGACTGGATAGAATCGGCATGTAGGTCCCCCAGAAAGTTGCCGCTGTTGTAATCACTTCATCGCCTGGACCAACTCCGATTGCAAACAAAGCACTGTGAATTGACGCCGTACCGTTGTTATGTGCCAAGGCATACCCAACATCGTGGTAATCTGCGAATTCTTTCTCAAACTCATAGATAGTGCTGGAAAAAGAGATCTCCCCCGTTTTCAGTTGTCCAGTAACTGCAGCAATAACTTCATCATCGATAATCGGCCATCGCGAAGCCTGACTTTGATCAAGTATTATAGCTTTCTTCCCACCATGAATTGCCAGTCTAGTACTCACTATTCAGCCTCCCCTAAACGATAAGTTTTTAGCATTTTTTCAAGTAATTACTACGTTAATTCTCCGGATAAAAAAACAGATTTCTTAGCCGATCGACAATCGGCAGTTTTTGTCTCGTGCGTAATCATCCCGTATCCAAAAATCATCTCAAATGGTGCCCCAGAAAACTTAAACTGTCCATTTGCCGCTACGGTGCAACATGCGATGGAATAGGCCATACGTACCCTACTAAGTGTTTATTCTGTACGCTATCAATGTCACCAACTTGCCAGCCTTTTTTCGCCTCCAGTTTCCATAACGGTATTGTTAAACTTTCATCGTTTTTAGAAGCTGAAATGTTGACATGTATCGTAGTGTCTCCCAATTTAACAGCTCTAGTCCCTGGATGAGATCTAACCAGTACAAAAAAAAGTAGTTTTGCCTTAGTATCATCCACTAACGCTCCAACTTGCCAATGGTTGTCTTTACTTGTTGAATTAACACGGTATACAGGTTGAGGCAAGTTTAGTTCTTGTTGCGATAGGTCAAGACGGTACATTATCTGATTATAATCATATCCAGGAGTTGGATAATCGTTGCCGGAAAAAGTTTTCGTGTAGGTTCCCTCTAAGTAAATCACTTTGCCATTTTGTTGGTCGAACACCGGGTGATGCTTTGGATTATAAAAACTATACTGATTGTGGGTAATGATCTTACGACCATATGCCCACGGCCCTTCTGGTCGAATTGCTTCCGAATACCATATCTCTCCAAGATATGAGGTGCCGGATGATTGTGTTGTAATCATGATCCACTGATTGCGGTAAGCATTCCAGTAAACGCTTCCGTGGTGTGTAACCACTAACTTCCCAGATTCGATATCTGTTAAAAGATTTGGGGCTTCTTTCTCTGTAATCGCCTTATCCTTTATAAGTTGCTGGATCATTTCCCTGTTAGGCCAAGGGACATCTTTACGCCAACTAAAGATTAAATTCCCGTTCGCATCTCTGTGTACGTTAGGTAGTTTGCTACTTGGCGAAGGTAACAGAAAGGAGTAGGACTCGTAACTTGCAGTATCTAAGATGGCCTTAACATCAGCGGGCACACGCACCCATGGCATGGCACCAGCAAAATAGAAATACGGTTTGCCATTAACTTGNTGCAGGAACGGGTGGCCTTGTGGAANCACTATTTGATCTTTAGGGAAGACCATACGACGTTGGAATCGCTTCTTNTCAACATCAAACTCTNCAATACCACGTTCGTAGATATCCAGCCAATTCTGTACTTTCATATAGACGGCAAATATCCGTTTTNCTTCATGATCATCACCAAGNAACATNAGGCAGTCGATCCATGTTGGACCTTCCCCTGGCATTTTACATGTTTCCTTGGCNAATCCATCATCGNCAACAAAGTATTCAAAATCAATGCCCTGTTCGGGTAANAGACCACCAGCAATGGGCAATTTTGAGCGGGCGCCCGGAACATGNAAATTACCCAATGGATATCGTGCGCAGTTGGTATCTCCCCAGAACCAATAAATNTGGTCGTTGTAGNCTACGCTAACGANACTGTCACTTCCCATCACCTGAGCCTTAAATGGTTCGANACTGGATGTAATAGATCTACCTAATTTCAGGCTGTCGTTATAGATCCCCTGTCCAGTGATTCTATACAAACGTTCGGCTAANTTGAGGCGTCTGACTTNAATCTCTGCTTCTCCNCCNGGNGTCGTGTGNAATTTTACCCCTTGATAGCCAAATNCATCCTTNAAGTATTCGTACCCGTGACCGGAAACGTGGAAAAAGACGTGTTGATCCATTAGACCAAGTTCATGNAAAGCNANCAGTCCATTACTGTCTGTCCAGTATTTCCGGTGGTTAACTGTTTCAAGCTGAATTAGTGGAACACCACGGCTGGTCTCCTCATCTACAACCTTGATTGCAAAATACTGAGAAAAAGTCTTCACGTGTGATTGTACTTCCTGTGGTTGGCATATATACACTAGGGCCACAATGATTAACCAAGTATTTGATCTTAATGCCATTTTATTACCACGTCTGGTATTTTGNTAAGGNTAGCAAGCACGAAAACTAAGGTTATATTATGNAATCGTAGTAGTAAGGANNTCAAAGGTTCCAGNCTAACNTCCTTCAGCCATTAATGATTTAANATAATAACGCAATATCAAACGAGATTGACAAAAGNTCATCAATCGATTAANCATCCGAGGCAGAAGGGTCTACATTAGCATNGCAGAAGGGTCTANATTNNCATATTNGTANATTCACAATNCTACNANTATGCGATTGNGGCCTCATGCTCATNAGATTTGGTCGATTNATCTNNCCTCCACCATATCCTGCCACCGTTGTTGAATCAACAAAATTTTGGATTTTTATTTTGGAAGTTGCATCTAAAATCGTCGGGTCAGACTCAAGTTTTAGAAAACTTCACTAGGTGGACCTTAGCATAGCAGTGAGACTAGTGGCTTAAATTATTTTGGTGCAAGGGCTAAATTTGCACTTATAATCCTTAATTCAACCAATGGGTTCTGTCCAACCAAATTGCCTACAAGAAACTCAAATTATGAGACGTTGTCAATTTGGATTTTCTCTCCTGTTCCAGCACTCAAGTAAATTGCGTCCAACAACTTCATAAATGTTAAAGCATCGAGAGGAGATACATCGGGTGGGTTCTGGCCTCGAATTGCACCAGCAAAATCTCGTATTTCAGCGTTAAAATCACCAACACCATGTTCTTCAAAATCGTCGGTAAAATTGTTGCCATCGGTATAGACCGAACCTAGGAGGCGGCGTGTTCCAGAGCCTTGCGAGGTAGATGTCTGCTCGATAGTGCCCTCAGTTCCCAATACTCTTAAAGATAAATCCCAGGCACGATCCTCCCAAGTAGGAATAACAGCAGAAGTATCCATTTGAATTGTCATCCCACCAACAAATCCAACTAAGAAACTAAGGTAGTCTTCGGAATGTCGGCCAGCATCGAAAGTCGTTGGAAACGCACTGTGGCTGATCGCATAAGCCCATTCAGGCGGAGGGCAACCCATTAAAAACCAAGCTAGGTCAAGGTAGTGAGAGCCGTGTTGCCCTAAAGCCCCACCTTTTTGCCCCCAACGATATAGCCACGCCCTACTAGGAGGTGCATCATAGTGAGTTCCACGTTCCCGAAAATGGTAATGTACCCGTGTATGATAGACACGACCAATTTTACCATCGGCGATGACTGCACGATTCCTCTTGTTTTCCTTTTGATGTCGCATGAAATACGAATAGACTAACGTCTTTCCGCACTCCGCCGCTATCAAGTTGATTTCCTTTACTTCCTCCGCATTACATCCATGTGGTTTCTGAACTAGCACATGCTTTCCAGCTTTAAGTGCATCGATTACCATCGGCTTACGTATATCAGGTGTGGTCGCAATCCCAACGGCATCGATTCCATCATCTTCTAGCAGTTCTCGATAGTCGTTATAGACTCTATGCACCTCGTTTTTTTTGGCAACTTGGTGAGCAAGCTGTTGATCAAGATCTGCAACTGCCCAGGCAATTGTGTCCTCACACAATGCTGCTCCCGTCACCCAATTCCGACCAACTCCACAACCAACAACTCCGATCTTAATCTTCTTTGACATACCCGCTGTCCTTCATTTGAGCTAGTAATTAAAAACTAGCAGTGGTTAGCTTCCCACCAAGAGGGGTTCAAAACACAATGTCCTCTATTCTAAATAGATCTATCGCACAAGTCAAAGAAATAAGAAGTTCGGGGAAGTGGGCATTGCATATGTCAAAGAGAGACTGTCAGTGATTAGAAGCAACGGAGCTTTTGTTTCTCTACTTAATTATAGCGAGCTTGCCCGTTTTCCTAGAATTCATAAATTGAATGGAATAGACATATATACCGCCTGCAATATCTGACCGGCCTCCGCTTAGAAGATACCACTCCTTTCGACCACCGTCACTTGGTTCAACTTGCAAATTGTCAACTAGTTCCCCTTTGACNTTGTAGATCTCAATNGTCGCGCCNGAAGGTACAAAGTCAAACACGATNANCCCTNTATGAAATTCATTAGATCGGATTGGATTTGGGTAAACAATCACTTGATCTAGGTTTTTGATTGGATCTGGTGTTGGTGGAACTGTGAACNCTTGTTTGGCATGNTTAGGATCAATCCAATCATGATCAAGATCCTTTATTTTTGAAATGTGGATTTCGTATGTGACTTCTGGCATAAATGTTCCNGCNGGAAAAGTTAAAATGGCTCTTCGATCCATTTGATCTCGTATGATAGTCCNAGGCTTAATGCCTTTTGGNCTTTCNTGTGTATGTAAACTGTAATTTTGCNCGTCTGANATTGAGTCANCCATATGCGTATCNAAAATGACAGCCACTTGATCAAANCCAATAAAATCGGCGCTAATCATTTTTGGGGGGGTNCCAATTGGAACTGGCTTTAGACTCGGATTACTGCTTTTGCTAGCGATTGTAGTGAACTCGAAAGCGATCAATCCANTTTGGCTATTGACATAAATCTCGTTTAGACCATTGTGATCTATGTCCCCAGTTATGACCTGTGGCGTTTGAGCCACGGAGTGGTACCATATCGAATCTCCGTNCTGATCAAAGATATAAAGACCAGGGTTTGCAATTATAACCAATTCGTTATCNATGTCCCCATCTACATTACTGATTGTNAGACTATTTCCATTTCGTCGATACGGCAGAATTTCTTGTGACCATATTGGTCGATAGTTNCCNAGTGNAGCGGTAAAAACCTGAAATTTCCAGCGTGNTGCAATTGAAGGAAGNTATGGCTCGTTTACTTCACCACCAACAACAAATTCGGGAGNACCATCGCCTGTCAAATCGCCTACTGCGAGTTGATATGCATCTTCAATATCCATTTTGATATGCCATTTTTGGCGNAAATTAAACTCATCAAGCAATTCATAAACTAGTAGGTCNCCATCGCTATCACNGATTATTATTTCAACTCGTCCATTNGNATCAAAATCTGCGATAGCAAAATCTTGGATAGCGTTAANNCCNTCGGTTTCATTTTGAATTGNCGNNACTTGGTCGAAAAACCCANTTTCATTTTTCGACCANATAAGNATNAGTCCTGAATAATTGTTCGCACCGACAATTTCTTGANGACCNTCACCATTTAGATCCGCGACTTGTGCAATTTCGATAATTTCTGATTCCCAAATAATTTTCTCAGGGTAGCCATTTGGTCTCGAGCTCTCAATCAAAAAGATACGGTTGCCATCGTTACCGAGTATTTCGATTAATCCATCTTGATCTGCATCACTAACCTGCAGTGGTTTGAAGTTAAGTGGAATGGTGTATACAAGCTGATTTTCTTCATAAATTTGTACATTTTTTGTTGGTGCATTGCCAAAAGGTTGACCAACAATTTCCAAGAGGCCATCGCGGTCGAAGTCAGTGGCAAAATTGACTAGGTGAAGAGTTGGGATACCAGCANCCCTCTTCAAAAAATTACCCTTTACGATCTTTGGCTGGATCATTGGTGTTTGATAGAATTCCCCAANATTNTCATTGATAGTTTTGAGAGCAGCACTATTTTGAGACTGAATGTAAAACTGATTTTCTTTGGGTGGAAGCCAGAAGATATGTTCGCGGCTCAAGGAACTCTCCATAATCGGATTGAATTTCTTCCCAATATCNCGAGTGTACAAAATATCAGTTGTAAAATCATCNGTTGACCATGTTACAACCTTAAGGCGCTGACTACCCAATATCCAATTGCCAATTTTTAGATTTTGTATTTGTGGTGCAGAATGGTCNACATGGACTACTACATGGTCGTGGAGCGCTTCGTTGTTATGTGAGCGTGATTCCAGACGAATTGTGTAAACTCCCTCGGGCATATTAGCAGTACTCCACGTCATTAGCTTTTCTCTAAACTTTTGGCGTGAACTTGGGGATGAAATTGAGATCCATTGGTTTGGTTCCTCTGAAATACCATAAAAAAGTTGCCACTCTTTAAATTTAAATCCTCCTGTGTGTCCNATGATGTCCACACTTATGTCACTACTAGTTCTGGTTTCTGGAGAGAGNATTCGTGCTAACATCGAATTACTTGTCAGCANCGCACGTTTGGCATTGACCTGTCCCGCACCCAGAAATTCTGGGCTATCCGGAATAGGTTTCGCTGTTGAAACAAGAATTTCCCGTACTTCTTCATGGGTCAAGTTTATTCGCTTTGAAAACAGCAACCCCGCGATACCAGCAATGTGTGCGGTAGCCATCGATGTGCCAGAGAGCAAACGATATTTGTCATTAATATGAGTGCTAATAATCTGTGCTCCAGGGGCTGCGATATCTATACCCGACCCAAAATTCGATTGATAAAATCTTTTTCCATCCATACCAGTTGATCCAACAGCAACTACTTTCCGATAACCAGCTGGAAAAATCACCTCAGAGTCCATGTTGTTTCCACCTGCTGCAACCAAAAAGGCACCGCGCGCATAAGCATAATTGATTGCATCCTGTAGCACAAANGAGTTTCGAACGCTTCCCCAACTCATNTTGATGACTTTTGCATCNTTATCAATTGCGTAGACGATTGCAGCCGANGACTTACTNTCCTGTAGCCCCGTTCCTCCAGAATTAAGTGANGTTCCTGCACGCAAAGCCATTACTTTGCAGTTTCGGGCAATACCTGAAATACCNATTGCGTTGTTAACTTTGGCGCCGATGATACCAAAAACATGTGTGCCATGTCCTGTTAANTCAGTAGGATCATTATCGCCATCTGTAAAATCCCACCCGTACACATCATCAATGTAACCGTTGCCATCGTCGTCGATCTTGTTTTCTGGGATTTCATCCTTGTTTTTCCAAACTTGATCTGAAAGATCCGAATGTGCGTAAAAGACACCAGTATCAACGACTGCGACAACTACTTTTGGATCTCCAACTTCAATTTCCCAAGCTTCCAGTATACCAATAATNGGTAGATTCCACTGCTGTTCAAACTTTGGATCNTTAGGTGAAAATTTACTNTTTTGTGAAAACCTTATGAAATTGAACTCTGCAACCTCAACACTGGGATGACTGTTGCATTTGGACTTTGCAGATTCGAGTTTGGTAAACGGTGAAAAATACAAAAGATAGGTATGTTCAAGCTTCGGTTCAAGGTTGGGAAAACGAAGGTGAGNAAATACTTTTTTAAATGATAGAGCATTCATTTCCTGACAAAGATCTTTAACTATTGTTCCAGGTACAACTCGAACGATTAATTGGCTAGGAACAATATCAGAATAATCTCCGTATGAAGCGGAAACAATTGTTAATGACACAACAGAAAAAAAAATAAAAAAAAATAATCTTTCAAACAAAAATTTTCACCACCACAAATCTTCCCTAAACAGAGTAACAGCAATATCTTAGCACGTCAATTGAAAACCATGTCGTCATTTTTTTCGGCTTTCATGTAAAAAAACATTGACAGAAAAACGATTACAAATTATGATATGGCACCCTCTTAAAGTAACAGATGTTGCGTGGCATAGAATATTACACACAAGATATAGTGCTTTTATGAAATGTCCTTATTGTAACGAAACTACCACAAAAGTGATAGAAAAGCGTGATACCGACAAGGAAAGCGTAGTACGTCGAAGGAGGGAATGTAGTATTTGCTCCAAGCGGTTTACGACATACGAACGAGCTGAAGTATTAGATCTATTCATTATAAAAAAAGATCAGCGTCGTGAAATTTTCGACCGACAAAAGTTGCGGATTAGTTTGACCAAAGCTTGTGAGAAGCGACCAATAAAACATGAAAAGCTTGAAAGCCTAGTTAGTGAAGTTGAACAAAAGTTAATTAGAATTCGACGCACGGATATCGAAAGTGGAATTGTTGGTGAGATCGTTATGGATCTCTTGAAAGAAATTGATGAAGTCGCTTACATTCGTTTTGCCTCTGTCTATCGAGATTTCAAAGACGTTACTGATTTTGAGAAGGAATTACAAGAAATTTCAAANACTGAGTAANCCAATGNCTTACTCANNCTTTCNCAAATTGTACAGTTTTAACTATTGTTAAACCTTTTGTCGGTTNATGAGGTGTTTATATTATGGCTAAAATTCAACAAGTTAAGAAAAGGGATGGTCGTGTCGTGGATTTTGAACCACGCCGAATTGAAAATGCCATTCAGCAAGCGTCAATCGCAACAGATAGTCATCTGCCAAACCTGATTATTAACGATATTACACGTCTTATCATTGAGGAAACCGAAGAGAAGTTCACAGACAAAGTCCCTGGGGTAGAAGACATTCAGGATGTTGTCGAACAGAAGTTAGTTGAAAATAATTTCTTTGATGTTGCCAAAGCCTATATCCTTTACCGAAGAGAACGTGAGGAAATGCGTCGCTCAGAAGAATTTGATAAAGCTGATAAAACTGATGAAGATTGGATCAACGTTAAGAAGAGGGACGGAAGTTTAAAAGGGTTTGATAACGGAGAAATCAGGAATACTCTGACCAAGTTCTCAAAAGATATTGATACAACTTTGGACCTAGATTCTATCGTCAAAAACTGTAAGAAGAATGTATATGATGGAATTACAACATCTGAAATTAATCAAGTATTAATTATGGTACTAAGAGCTCAAGTAGAGTACGAACCGGTTTTCTCGTTGTTGGCAACACGCGTTTTATTCAATGACCTATATAAGGAAATTCTCAACGCTGATCGGTTCTCAGCTGGTTTTTCTACACTTTACCAAAATATGTTTGAGCGNCAACTTAAGCAAGGAGTTAGTATTGGCCGCTTAGATCCACGATTGCTTGTTTTTGACATTCATCAATTGATAGAGGTAATTAGNCCCGAAAGAGATGATAATTTCCGGTATTTAGGTGCTCANACGCTTTATGACCGATATTTTTTAAAAGGGTANGATCAAAGCGTAATTGAATTACCGCAATATTTTTGGATGCGAATTGCAATGGGGCTCGCAATTAATGAGAAAAATCGCGAAGAAAAAGCAATCAAATTTTACAATGTGATGTCCCACCTTCACTATGTGCCTTCGACACCTACGCTTTTCCACTCAGGAACAACNCATCCGCAAATGAGTTCCTGCTATATAACAACTGTAGAAGATAATTTGGCTCATATTTTCAAGTGTATTGGTGATAACGCGCAACTAGCGAAATGGTCNGGAGGTATTGGTAACGACTGGACCAACATNAGAGCAACAGGNAGTACGATAAGAAGCACTAATGTTAATAGCCAAGGGGTTATCCCTTTTTTGAAAATTGTTGATTCTGCCACTGGTGCTATTAACAGAAGCGGCAAGAGGCGTGGTGCAACCTGTGTATATTTGGAGACATGGCATTATGATATTGAGGATTTTATTGAGCTTCGTAAGAACACGGGCGATGACCGTCGTCGTACCCACGATACAAACACGGCAAACTGGATTCCTGATCTCTTCATGAAAAGAGTTTTAAATAATGAGGATTGGNTCTTGTTTTCGCCAGATGAAGTCCCAGATCTCCACCATGTATATGGCAGAAAGTTTGAAGAACGTTATNAACACTATGAACGGAAAGCCGAACGAGGAGAAATCAAGTTATGGCGAAAAATNAAGGCNATTGACCTCTGGAGAAAAATGGTTACGCAACTCTACGANACTGGTCANCCATGGATAACTTTCAAAGATCCTTGTAATATTCGTTCACCTCAGAGTCACATTGGAACGATACACAGNTCGAATCTNTGTACCGANATAACATTAAATACATCACGNGATGAAACAGCTGTCTGTAACCTCGGTTCNNTCAANATTTCAAACCACATCTACAAAGGAAAACTTGATCGAGAGCTATTACAAGAAACAATTAAGGTTGCTATGCGAATGTTGGATAACGTAATAGATCTCAANTTTTATCCAACCNCAGAGGCAGAAAACTCCAATCTGAAACACCGCCCAATNGGTCTAGGTCTCATGGGATTTCAAGATGCNTTNTACAAGATGGATTTGCAGTTTGACTCAGTGNATGCAGTTNAGTTCTCCGATGACATGATGGAGTTCATTTCCTTTCATTCGATTCTTGCCTCGTCGGAAATTGCCAGAGAGAAGGGATGTTATGAATCATTCTCTGGNTCAAANTGGGATCAGGGCTTGTTCCCCATTGATACCTTACGTCAACTTGGCCAAGAACGGGANATGGAAATTGAGGTGGATCTCACAAATCAGCTTGACTGGTCNGTGGTAAAAGAACATGTNAAAGAATATGGAATGCGGAATTCTAACTGCATGGCGATTGCCCCNACAGCGACGATCGCNAACATTAGCGNTTGTTTTCCATCTATTGAACCTATTTATAAGAATATTTATGCAAAATCAAATCTTAGTGGTGAATTCACTATGATTAATTGTTTTCTTATCCAAGAATTGTCTAAAGAGGGGCTTTGGAATCGAGAAATGCTTGAGAAGCTGAAATACCATGATGGTAGTGTTCAAGCCATTCCAGAAATTAGCCCCAACATAAAAAGAAAGTACAAAGAAGTCTTTGAAATAGATCCCGTTTGGTTGATCAAACATGCTGCTGTTCGTGGGAAATGGATTGATCAAAGCCAATCTTTGAACATCTTTACACCCTCTGTCTCCGGCAAACAGATCTCTGACATCTATTTTAATGCGTGGAGATGCGGGATTAAAACGACCTATTATTTAAGGACACTGGGAGCATCTGCAATTGAAAAAAGCACAATTGATATTAACAAAAAATTCGATAATGTTGCCGTTACCTCTGCGATGGAAGGCTCAGTGGGAGAAATGTCTCTTGGCAGTAACGTCTGCAATGTGGATGACGAAGCATGTGAAGCTTGTCAGTAATTAAGTGATTTGGTAAGTGACCTTTATGATTATTAAAACTATAGCCTGGACTTTAATCGTGGAGCCTATATGTCAGTTGATTTTCCATTACATAAAACCATTATCAATAATTCTTCTATAGATCCTAACAAAATCTTACCCATGCAATACAAGTGGGCAAGAAAACATTACAAGAAAGGGGTTGCCAATAATTGGGTTCCCGAAGAAGTAAATATGCAACAAGACATCGAAATCTGGCGTAGCCGAGATCAATTGAGTAGTGGCGAACGAAGATTAATTCTATGGAATATGGGATTCTTCTCAACGGCAGAAAGCTTGACGGCTAACAACATCGTGCTTGCTCTTTACAAACACATAACTAATCCAGAATGCCGTCAGTATTTACTTCGNCAAGCTTATGAAGAGGCCGTACATACNGATACGTTTATATATTGTTGTGACACTCTNGGAATTGANCCTGACGAAGTGTACGATATGTATCAGCGAATTCCAAGTATTAGGNGGAAAGATCAGTTTGTTATCGAGATGACCAAGTCGGTTATGGATCCCANCTTCACAACTGTCGGAGAGGAAAACATTCAAAAGTTTGTACATGATCTTGTTGGTTATTATGTTATTATGGAAGGAATCTTCTTCTATGCTGGTTTTGTGATGATGTTATCATTCCTACGGCGTAACAAGATGGTCGGAGTTGGAGAGCAGTTTCAATTCATTTTGCGTGATGAATCAGTTCACTTGGCATTTGGATCGGATCTCATTAATACAATTGTTGATGAAAACCCTTCAATTTGGACGGATGAATTCAAAGCGAATATTCGCCAGAATATTCAACAATCGGTTGAATATGAATATGAATATGCTAAGGATTGTCTGCCTCACGGAATTCTTGGACTCAATGCTGAAAGCATTAAACAGTATGTTGAGTATATTGCTGATCGCCGTCTAGAGAGAATTCGGCTCAACAAACTCTATGATACCCATAATCCTTTCCCTTGGATGAGCGAGGTCATGGATCTTAGAAAGGAGAAGAATTTTTTTGAGACGCGTGTTACTGAGTATCAAACTGGTGGCGTTTTACAGTGGGGTTAATCTCCACTTTTCTTAATTCGAAGAGTACATGACCTTACGAAAAGGAGATTTTCATTGTGTTAACAGCAGGGGTGGAGAACGTAAATCGCGATTTTAGGCTGTTTACAGGTCGTGCTAATCCTGAGCTTGGCAAAGAGATTGGTTCAATTTTGGGCGTTGAACTTGGAAAAATTGCTATTGCGACTTTTCCTGACAGTGAAATTCATGTTCAAATTGAGGAAAGTATCCGGGGAGCAGATATATACATCGTTCAGCCAACGTGTGAACCGGTTAACGATAATTTGATGGAATTGCTTATTGTCATGGATGCACTTAAACGTGCATCTGCACGCCAGATTACAGCGGTAATCCCTTATTTCGGGTATGCACGGCAAGATCATAAATCAACTGGTCGTGAACCAATCAGCGCCAAGCTAGTGGCGAACCTGCTAGCATCAGCTGGTGCCGATCGTATTATCTCGGTAGACTTGCATGCCACTCAGATTCAGGGTTTCTTTGACATTCCGTTTGACCATTTAACAGCACTAGCAACCTTGGCTAGCTATCTCAAGGAGAAGCACGTTGAGAATGGTGTCATCGTATCACCTGATGTCGGTAGGGCTAAATTTGCGGAGAAATACGCCGATTTGCTTGAGTTACCGATGGCCCTGATGCATAAACGACGTGCTGGAGTTGGTGGGACTGACGTCGAGGTAAAAGCAGAAATTGTTGGTGATGTTCGGGGACGAACGCCTATTATCATTGATGACTTAATTGCTAGTGGCAGCATTTACAAGCATGCCGACTCCTTAGTGGCAGAAGGTGCTAATCCTGCTTATATTAGCATTACCCACCCGGTTCTGACAGGTGATTCAACACAGCGGCTCAATCGTCCATCGATTCAAGAAATCGTGACAACAAATACAATTCCTGTACCAGCTGAAAAACAGATAGATGGTAAGGTGAGCGTACTATCGATTGCTCCGCTTCTTGCTGAAGCAATTCTCCGCATCCACAAACACAAATCAGTTAGCAAGGTATTCTTAGATCAGCAAGTTATATTCCCAGTATAATGATAGATGGCTTTGTCCTATTAAAATACATAGTCGTGATTCACATGTATAAGGAGAAATGAAGTTTTGCACGGTTTGGTTTTGAGTACATTGTAGGTAAAAAACGTGGGGTAGAGGGATGAAGGTTTTGCTTTTGGGAGCAAATGGTTATATGGGACCTCATCTTGTCAAGGTACTGGAGAAATTCTATCAACTTCGAATTACCGACATTATGCCGATTGAATCAGAACATGAAACTATGGTAGTTGATGTGACAGATCTAGGTCAAGTGATGGAAGCAACAGAGGGTATGGATGCTATCATCAACTGTTCAGTACTACGACATGATCGAAAACTAGCCTTCGACGTTAGTGCGCGAGGTTCTTATAATGTTATGCGTTCTGCGGTGAATCGTAAAATTCAACGTATAATTCAGACTGGGCCGTGGACAGCTACTAATGGGCAAATGACCTTTGACTTGGATTTTGAATTGAATCCAGATTCATCGCCAAGTCCTGGTACAGAAGTTTACGCTCTTACGAAGTCGTTGGGACAGGAAATTTGCAAAGTTTTTACAGAGAATTACCGTAGCTTGTATGTACAGTGCTACTTGTTTTCTATATTTGTTGATTATGACGATCCTAGAGAGGGCTGTGATAGCAACGAATTTCAGTTGAGTTGGCGTGATACAGCAGAATTGTTTCGGCTTGGTTTAGAAATTAAGTTGACAGACCTACCGTCACGATTTGAGATATTTTACCCTTCAGCTGATCTCCCNCATCAAAAGTTTAAATTTGATAAAGCGAGAAAAATCCTTGGTTTTGTTCCGCGGGATGGTTTTGAAAAAATGTGGCAGAGAGAGCAAATGATGGAGAGAAAGCAACCATGAAGTTTGAAAGAAATGATATCCTTGATCAACTCAGAGAAAATATTGAATCGGGACAACCGATCATCGGTGGAGGTGCAGGTACCGGTTTATCAGCCAAGTGTGAAGAAGCAGGTGGAATTGATCTAATCGTGATTTATAATTCTGGTCGTTTTCGCATGGCAGGGCGTGGATCGCTGGCGGGTATGATGCCATATGGCGATGCCAACCAGATTGTCATTGAAATGGCGAGCGAAGTGCTTCCAGTGGTGAAAGATACTCCGGTTTTAGCGGGCGTTTGTGGCACTGATCCATTTCGAATTATGGAAGACTTCTTAAAAAAAGTCGATTTGACAGGATTCTCCGGTGTACAAAATTTCCCAACGGTTGGGTTNATTGACGGGATTTTCCGGCAAAATCTTGAGGAAACCGATATGGGATATGGTCCAGAAGTTGAGATGATTCGAACCGCGCACAATCTTGGNATGCTTACAACACCATACGCTTTCAATGCACTGGAAGCAGAACAGATGGCTGACGCAGGTGCGGACATCCTCGTAGCTCACATGGGATTAACAACNAAAGGTACAATTGGTGCNAAGACAGCCCTAACACTTGGAGATGCCGCCCAAAAAGTGCAGGAGATCCATGACGCAGCAAAATCGGTTAATCCGGGNATTTTGGTCATTTGTCATGGGGGGCCTATTGCTGAGCCGGATGATGCACAGTATATTCTTGACAACACTGATGGCGTTGTTGGGTTTTATGGAGCTTCAAGTGCTGAACGGTTACCAACTGAACAGGCAATCAAGGCTCAAATTGAATCATTTAAATCAATCACTTTTTAGATCGTATCTTTCTCGTATAATTGATCCTTTCCTCAGAATTCCCACTTTAACAAAGTCGATTGGTTTTGCCAAACCAGTAATCCAACCCCAGTTCCAATTGTTGCCCCTGTTAGNACATCTGAGAGGTAGTGGCGGCCAAGATAAATTCTGGAGAAACCAACCATCCCCGCGCCGATGTACAAAGGGATCCTCAACTTTGGGTNGCGCTTTCCTAGTATGGTTGCGATTACAAAAGCATTTGCTGTATGTCCAGATGGTAAGGCAGGAGTGTCAGTATTATGTATATCAAGGGGACGACGTCGATTAATCAGCCTTTTTGATGTATAAACAATTAAGCTGGATCCTAAAAATGCAGATGACATCAGCCGCCCCATTTCCCGGGTTTTTTCTTTCCCATAAGTCACATTAAAAAGGGACAATCCGATAACAGCATAAGGATCGCCAAAATGCGTAATATTTTTTATCAATGTATGTCTTGTTGATCCAGAGTTCTTTTTGTCATAGATCGCATCAAATATTCGTTGATCTAGCTTCTCCAATGTGTTGGGTTCTGCCGNCGAGGAGATCAATATAAAAATAANAAAAAAAATAGTCGATAAAAACGTTAGGTTTTCTTTCATTTTTGTTTTGCAATCATATTTTGGTATGGATCAACTTCCACTGTGAAGTCTGGGGGAATCAACGTTGTTGCACTCAGTTCAACTATAATTGATGGTCCATTTATTTTGCTTCCTACTTCTAGATCTTCTCGATGGTAGAAATTAGTAGGATGGTTTTCCCCATTGAAAACGACATCCTTAGGATCAGGTTTTGCGTTACTCTTCGATCCTAGCTTTTGAATCATGGCCCTCGAATCTTCTGTCTTTCCGACGGCGCGAACTCGCAAATTAACAATCTCTATAACAACGTCATGTTTAGCGTGACCAAAACGTTGATTATGTATACAATGGAAACTCTCAGCAAAGTTTGGAGTAAACTCAACGTTTAATTCGTGTGACTGTCCAACATAACGTACATCTATTGTTTGTTGAAAAGTAACTTGATTGTACTCAAAACCCTCGGCCAACATATCGTCTTTTGCTTGGCTAATCAATTCAGAAAAATTATGGCTCAGTTCAGAAAAAATGGTTGTTTCAATTGATTTTCTTAAAACTGTTTGCGAATAATCTTTAACCACGTCTGACAGTATCATGCCATATGCTGATAGCAATCCGCAATTCGGTGGGATGATGATAGCAGAAGTCCCGAGATTTCGTGCCAAGTCACAGGCGTGCAAACCTCCCGCTCCACCAAAAGATACCATCGCGAAATCCCGTAGATCAAACCCTCTTTCAATAGAGATCACCCGGATTGCCCTCTCCATTTTGGCATTTGCAACATCTATAATTCCTTCGGCTACTCGTATGGGAGTAAGTTTAGCTTGATGAGCAAAATTAGCGATTGCCTCGTTTACCCGCTCAAGATGAAGTGGCATATGACCGCCGAGAAAATGGTTTGGATCAATTCTCCCTAAGTACAAATTCGCATCAGTTACTGTAACCTCTTCACCTTTTCCATAACAGATTGGACCAGGGACAGCACCCGCGCTTCGAGGTCCAACCTTGANGGCCCCACCTGAATCGATTTCAGCGATGGATCCNCCACCTGAACCAACCGTATGGATGTCGATCATTGGGATTTTAATAGGTATACCACTGATATCGCTTTCAGTGGTTACGGACATTTTAGAATCACACAGGCTTACATCGGTTGATGTCCCTCCCATGTCAAAGGTAATAACCTGATCAAAGCCTGCTGTTTGTGCAACTTTAAAGGCTCCAATAACTCCGCCTGCCGGACCAGAAAGCACGGTACGAATTGGCTGGTCACATGCCGTTTGAGCTGAAATACTACCACCATTTGATTGCATAATACGAATTGGAAACGGGAGTTCCGTTCTGAGTTTTGAAATGTAGCTATTAACTTTCGGTAGGACATANGCATTGGCAACAGTTGTGCTAAATCTTTCAAATTCTCTATATTCCGGTANAATTTTATGAGATGCTGATACTGGGATATTCAGTTCGACTGCTTTCTCCTCTACAATTTGTTCATGTTTTGGGTTGGTATATGAAAAGAGAAAGCATACTGCAATGGCTGATATCTGGTTCATATCAACTTGACTGANAATNTGATCAAGTTGGTTCATATCGATTGGTGTCTGGATACAGCCGTTGTGTAAAACCCTTTCGCGTACACCAAATCGTTGTTCACGAGATACTAGAGGAACAGGTTGCATCATATTNAAATTGTATAAATCTGGCCTAGCTTGCCTCCNTATTTCTAATATATCTTCAAAATTNTTNGTAGTAATCAANAGNATCTTAGCACCTCTGCGTTCAAGNAGTGTGTTGGTGGCAATAGTAGATCCATGAATAATTTCAATATGCTGGTGTTCGTCCACACCATTCTTCTCTAAAATTTGATGGATACCTTGTAGTACAGTGAATGCGGGTTCTTGAGGATTCGAGAGGATNTTATTGGTGAATATTTTGTNATCAATACTCATTACTATGTCAGTAAATGTCCCACCAGTGTCGATACCAATNTTAACTTCAGAACATGTTTTTCTCATTGACACTACANTACCAAGAAAGTATTCCTATTCGTCATTCAATTGAAAAATCTATCGGACGGCAACACATGATAGTNCCAAGGTGCNATCCAATTGAATAAACCACCAAGAAAGTTGGATATAAACTNNCTGNCCCAAGCTAGCCAGTCGATTTATATCCTTTCAAAGTGGAGTGAACTTGTTGAACTACGTTGCNCCAATCACCTTGACGGCTTTGCCGAAAAAGCGTCATCGAAGGATACCATGGTGTATCAGAGCGATTAGTTAACCANCTCCAATCAGCTCCATAGTGCAATAGGGTCCAGACCGATTTACCGAGNGCTCCAGCCATGTGTGCAGTTGTATTCGAGATAGTGATTACGAGATCAAGGGCTGCAACTTGGGCCGCGAAATCATCGAGACTCTCNAGTGGATTTATCTCTGTGTCGCAATNAATTGATATACCAGTATCATTTNCAAACTGATCCAANTCGAGGGCAAGGTCNCCATATTCATATTGGAGGTTGATAAAAAAGCAATCATTTAAGGATAATAGTGGCTCCAACTGCTCAAGAGGTGCACTTTTTTGTTTGCCTACACTTTTATTCATACTGTTCCAAGAGATACCAACTAGTGTTTTGCCTTCGGCTAGCTGTTGATACNTNTTTCTGCACTTTTGTGTTATATGGTCACTAGCTTTAAGATAAGNATGGCGTTTGGGGAAATCCTCTTCATNTGTTAAAAACCATCGGGGTAGGCTGGCAATTGGAGATTGGAAATCGATAGTTGTGCTGAGGAGTTGAGGAGTTGNTGGAATTTGGGCNGTATGGAAATGNATAGTAGGAAAAGAGCGCTCTAAGAGAGGTAGTAGACGNTACTCAGTTTCGACGAAGATTTTTTGAGCATGANCTTGTAATTCAACCAGTAAAGATGCGAACATAATACAATCGCCNGTACCTTGTTCCTGCCAAATGAGAATCGATTTNCCATCTAGTGAGCTGCCATCCCACATCGGCTGTGGAAAATCCTTCCTATTTTCTGCAGCAAATTCATCACATTTCCACCNCCATTGATACTCTTCCCAACCTTGNTTGAAGTTTCCCNGTTTTAAATAAGATAACGAAAGATTTTTGTGTGCTTCAGCGTATTGAGGATTGATCTTCAATGCTTGCTGATAAGCGTGAATGGACTGGTCNAATTCACCTTTTGCATCTANGGTATTACCGAGATTTGAGTAGGCGGGAGCGTATTTGGGGTTAATCTCTAATGCTTGCTGATAAGCGCGAATGGATTCATCCAACCGATCCATTTCTTTCAACACATTGCCCACATTATTATATACTTCAGCGTATTGAGGATTGATCTTCAATGCTTGCTGATAAGCGTGAACAGATTCATCCAACCGATCCATTTCTTTCAACACATTGCCCAAGTTATTGTG
>NZUQ01000022.1 GCA_002697225.1 Candidatus Poribacteria bacterium | reverse complement strand
CGAATCAAAATTCTGCATATGAGGAAAGAAAATTTCAACTTCATCTCGAATGAATTCCAAAGTTTCAGATTCTACTCCAGCACCTAAATCTGTATCACGNACCGTCGATAANTTTTGGTCAATTCGATGAACCAANTCAAGTAAGAACGGCATNGGCTTCAAATCATAAGCTAAAGNAACAATTTCTTTGGCAAGGCTCAGTTGTTCAGACAAGTCAGTTTGAACAGCCTTATTTTGCGCAGCNGATGATCCACGTATATCAGATTGNCCATACAATGGATAAACCTCNCGAAACTCAATTTCTTCCATNTCAGTCACAGTTTCGCCATTTCGTTGCCTATCGAGNAGATTGAGCGCNGCATCTCGGAAACGCCACTCGATAGANGGGTGAATGGCCGTACATTTCTCTTTAATTATTGTTTGNACGCTGTTAGTAAAATCATCAATCCGNCTCTTAACTGCAGANGAAAACAATGNGACAANATCCCACAATTTCGTTGCATTCATAGAATTGAGATCTCCGACATNAACAGCTCTTAACTCCAAAATACCAACCGGTTCATCTTGGTCATAAAGGGGTTCAACAACTATACTTTTTACCCCCCTCTCTATAAGTCGGTCTTCAATTTGAGTACGTTTTCTCACCTTACTCAAGTCTTCAATTACAAGATGACCTCCTTGATTGATAGCACGTTCGTAAATTGACCCTTCAAGCTCTGATCTGTGTCGTCTGGTACTACTCCAATCGAATGAATCCTGATCGACATCTTCACCAGAGTTAATTGTCCAAATCTGCTCGCCCTGAATCCCAATCAAAGAGACAGTCATTTCCGGTAATTGCAGTACCGTTCGCAGTTTTTCTTGTAGCGCTTCAAAACGATCTCGGCTAGTAATCGATTCCTTTTCAACCAAATCCTGCTCAATAGAAGACAATACATATTGTTCAGTAATATTGGAAGCACTGACTACAATAAAACCTTGAAATTCAAAGGTTTCAGGCCTTAACAATTCCATTAACAGTTTCAAGCCGGTTACATTTGCTAGTAAAGTCTTCTGTGCAGCATCCGTCATTGGCTTAATATTCTCACCCTTCAGGTCACATGAAAACGAGGACAAAAGAATCTTCAAACCACTTAGGTTCGAAAGAAGATTCTTTTTGACTGTATTAGTCAACTTCTTTGGCTTTCCTATAGAATTAACACGACAAAACTGTGAATCAAAATCCAACTTCAAATACCGTACCAAACCAGAAACAGGATCGACGCTTGATGAAATGGTTGAATGGTCACAGTCAAGTTCCAATCCATAGAACTTTGTTACAATATAAGAGTACGCATACAAAATTTGGACATAAATTTTAGTATGTTTATCTAAATCAGCCAGTTGATCAGAAAAAGTCCCATCCTCTCCCACCAGTAAATCCCGAAAAGGCGAAGTAATATAAAATGGAGTGTAATCAAAAGGAGGAACAACTGACACACAACTGCTATGATTTAAAGCTTCAGGAACAATAGCAGTCAACATCAAATCAATCAATCCTCGGTGTTTCTCAATTACAGAAAAATCAGTAATAGGTTGGAATAACTCCGGCGCACTTTCTAGTTTTTGTTGTATCTCTTGTGCAGACGAAACCTGAATACTCTTTCCACCTCCATTCGACTCACCTTGACTCCAAAAATCGATTAGCGGCACCAAGCTTAATGTGGACATAAAAGGAAACTCCTTTATATCCAGTTCATCAGCATAATTAAAATCTTGTGTCAGCGTATTTATCGCCGAATCTCTATCTACAGACAATGTTTTCCCCTAAAGAATTGACTTTAAGTATTATAGCAATTGATACAATCAGGAAACGACACAAATTGTTGAACAAACTAAAATCACAAACTCAATCCAAAATTTTTGTATTTGCAGCTATCTAATCAATTCATCAGAAAAAACTGCCAACCCCAAATCCCTCATAAACTGATTTGCCTGATCTATTGAAGGCCTGGTATTCTGGAAGCGCCTCTGATAACTATCAAGAAGTTGATAGAGCTGTTTCAAATCAATTTCTCGCCGAGAGCTGGCTTCACGAATCAGATCAAATTGGTTCCGAATTTGATCTACCGAAAGACTATCAGGATGATTGTTTAGGAAATGGTCTTCAACTACGTTAATGGTATGTCCCGCCATCCAGTATCTCAACCCACTAACCCCTCCAGATCGCTGATAAATATACCCAGAAGGAACAAGGATAATCGTTACAACAACTAACAGGAAGATCAAAACCCGACGATAGCAACCTAAAAACTTATTCTTTTTCGCCATGTCTTCTTTTAGATTCCACGTTGATTTTTCCACCAATCAACGTTAGCCCTGAGCGAACATCGACACACATCCAACTCACAAATGTTGACACCTCACTTTTGCTTGAATTGTATTTCTAAAATCCAAAGCCTTCCAGTTTCCTCACCATAAACCTCAGTTGACAAGTGCAATTGTTTGGAATCTTGCGAATCCACATCGACACGCTTGTTTCAAGTTTACACATCTCGAAGAAATGGGCTCTTAGCTTCGAATCTTGGGATTCATCTAAACAAGTGAAACCCAAATATCCGCACAGGAGGGAATGTTAGTTTCAGTAGTAATATGAAGCCAATTTTTATCGAATCCATAACTTGGGACCACCAATTCATTTTTTTGAATAATTAAGGAATACCTGTCAACATCCCTTCCCCCCTCAATCAGGACGAAACGGGCCGTTATATACCATGGACAACCTAGAGTTTACAATCAATAAAATCGGGCCANTCAGCTTACCACAATTATNAAATCTGTTACAAGAATTTTCTTGCTCTTTACAATCAAAATTCCATATAATCATTAGCATATTGATANCCTAGCAATGAANTAAGGTNCCTTGTTACTAANAAATCATTATCAATAGAAAGGTNCGCATAACATCTTAGGATTTCTCAACCCAATTTTTCTACTTGGCATGGTTATAGCANTAGTACCACTGCTAATTCACTTGTGGAATCGCCGTCAAGCAAAGATAGTAGATTTTAGTAGTCTCATTTTCCTACAAATTGCCCATCGTCAAAGTGTCCGACGGATACANATCAANCATCTAATAATCTTAATCCTTCGAATGCTCATTCTAATGTTTATTGCCTTAGCGCTCGCCCGNCCCATACTAAAAAATCAGTTCTCATTTGCGGGCTCTCGAACCAAAACGAGCTGTGTCATCATACTTGACCACTCCTACAGCATGTCATATCAAGATGTAGATGGCTCCCGATTTGAGTTGGCAAAATCAGTCGCCGTAAACGTGGTAGAATCTTTACAGAATGGCGATAATGTATCCATCATCCTGATGTCTAATAAAGCTGAACCCATATTCCGACAACTCACAAGAGATTTCGATCAAGTTAAATNTATTATCCGAAACACTAACGCTTCATTCCAATCAACATCGATCTCACCAGCANTCATAATGGCACACAATCTGCTAATNGAATCCACTGCTCCAAACAAGGAAATCTACCTNATTACCGATCTAGGAAAAAACGGCTGGCAGAATTTTGGTCATCTGTCCAATTCTTCTGNCGCACGGGTTTTTTTGTTACCAATCGGAAATTCCGTACCCAACAACATAGGNATTGAAGAAGTGGNGACTTCCCCAAAATTGATAGGTGTGAATATACCAATACACTTGAAAGTAGGAATTCAAAACCATTCAAAAGATCCAGTCGACAGCACAAATCTGAAAATCTTCATAGACGNCAAAAAACAAAGTCATNTNGCAACTCACATTGGATCAAAAGAGCGTGTTAACCTGACTTTTAAGCATAGTTTTGCATCACCTGGTATACACACTGGATATTTGGAACTATCCCCAGATCGTCTACCAATCGATAATCGTCGCTATTTTGCCGTTGAGAGCTATAAACAACTCCAAGCTCTTTGTGTTGGAAANAATAACTTGTATCTATCTCTAGGGCTAAATCCGGAAAGAGAGTTAAAACCAACAGAGGAGTATACAATATTACCCTCAAATTGCACNGNAAATGAANTAAAGAATTTCACATTCGAAAATTTTGACATTCTAGTTTTGGCTGATCTCCCTGAACTTACAGATCAGGTTAAACAAACAATACAGTCATTTTTACGACTTGGTAAAACAATTATTATTTTCGTTGCCAACCAGATCGACACTAAAAATTACAACAGCTTTCTTGAATGGATGCCAGCAACCTTTTTAAAACCTACCACGTGGGATCCACCAACCACCATTTCGGATTACAATTTGAAACATCCAATCTTTGAAGTTTTTCAAGATACATCTTTCTTCACCACCCCAAAATTTTATCGAGGTTTCCAATTAGAGCCAACAAAAAACGCCAACGTTCTTGCCAAATTTCAGAACCAAATACCATTTCTGATTGAGAGGAAAATTGGGAGAGGCAACATGTTATTATTCAACGTTTCTGTAACAGATCCATCAAGCTCAGATTTGTTAGTAAGCCCAAAGTTCTTACCTCTACTCCAACAATCAGTCCTTCATGGAAAATCACTACAGTCGACCCAAAAACGAAATTTATTGGTCGGACAACAGTACATAACCAAGCTAGAGCAGCATAGATCTGTGGCAGCGGAGATCCATTTCACTGACCAAGTTTCATACACTATTCCGATTCACAGTAACGGCGTATTGAAATTCGGTGAAACGTACAAGCCAGGTATTTATCAAATAAATGTGGAGGGTAAAAACTCCACACTACACGACTTTTTTGTAGTAAACGTTGATCCGAGTGAATCTGACTTAACACCAATCGATGTCAATCAAGCAGCCGATCGAATATCAGCCCACATAGCAGTGAAGCCAGAAGGTGATACGTGGCGACAAACTCTCAACTCCCAGAGAACAGGAAGAGAAATATGGGGAACAATGCTAGTTCTAGCCATAGGTCTAATGCTGCTTGAAAGTATTCTCTCGAATCAGAATGAAATATAAAGTTTCGCGCTACATACTTATTTGTTCATTCTTAGTGCTGACCAACTTTCATTTTCCACCGTTATTACATGCCGAATTAAAATTGATACGAAATATCGTTCTAACCGGGAATAGGTTCATTAGTGACCAGCAAATCCGAGATTTGATGGTCACTAATGTGAACCAAACCTATAATCCAGATCTACTGGAAAAAGATTTCCAGCGCATTATCACATTCTATCAGGATAATGGATACCGTTTCGCCAGAATAGATCGAAATACTTTATTCACCAAACAATTTTCGGAAGGCGTTTATCTGCGCATCCATATTGATGAAGGGAAAATTGGTGGAATCATTGTTACCGGGAATCGCAGAACACAGAAAAATGTAATTGTTCGTGAGTTACTTTTTCAAGTTGGTTCAATCTACAAAACTGAGGATGAATTTGAAAGTGAACGTATTCTACGAAGAAAACCGTACCTCGGAAGTGCTGAAATTTTCGCCACACGAGATTCCCAATCTAAGCTTGTACGGATTGAAGTTGCAGTTACTGATGTGTGGACAATTATGCCAACCCTCGACCTACCAACCCCCATTACGGGAGATAGATTTGATTTACTAATTACACTCTCCGACTCAAATCTTCTGGGATTGGGAAACAGCGCAGGGTTCCGATTCCATCAAATCCACGAATCTGAGGAAAGAACGCGCAATCTCTGGAGTTTTAGCCATGGAGTACCACGTATATTCGATTCACATTGGGGAATATATGGTGTATATACACAAAAACGTGTAGGCGATTCTTGGCAGGCAAGACTATACCGACCACTATATTCTCTTCAAACAAAATGGAGCGGGGAATCCTCGTTCTCTGAATCAATTGACCTTATCCACTGGTATGACAAAAACGGAAAAAAAACAGATACCTTTGAACGCCATCTCTACATTCGCTCAGGACAAATCATTCGAGTTTTCGGCAATCGGTATCGACGTACACTAGTTGGTCTGTGGACAAAATCAAGCAGGTCAATATACTTCAAAACAAAAGAGGGTATTTCACTATCCAAGGCAAATCTTACCAACCGAATTACCAACCGAATAGGTATCTCTCTCGAGAAAGTTCAGCGGACTTATATCCGAACTCGTTTCTTGAATCAAATGGGACGTGTTGAGGATGTAGGCCTAGGACATTATTATGGAGCATCAATCGGACAAGCATCGAGATGGTACGGATCTGACCAAACAGATTCAGAATTGACCCTCTCTTTTGCGTCAATGCAGACCCACCGCAAACAAATTTTCCTCAATACACTGATGGGATTTGTCACTAACTTTGATAAGAAGCAAATATACAGTTCCATACTAACAGCGCTAATTAAAGTAACTGCCAAAGACCTCTATTATCAAACCCTAGCCCTACAACTAAAAACCGCAATGGGATTTAATCTCGACGGTAAAGGACAAATATTGCTTGGAAACCTACATGGTCTTCGAGGATATCGCCAAATCCATTTCAGTGGTGAAAAGAAAATTGTCATTAATGCTGAAAGCCGCACCGTTTTCTGGGAGAACACCTACATCATCCTAGGGTCAGCAGCGTTCATAGATATCGGTTACATTTGGAAAGATATCGATATCGATATTTGGGATCCTAAAAGGAGTATTGGCTTTGGACTGAGGTTCAGCAGTCCAAAACTGAGTGGGTTCCAAGTTTATCGTTTAGACCTAGCCTTCCCATTGGATAGGGAAAACCGGTCAAAGCCAGTAATAAGCTATGCGGTAGGACAAGCTTTCTAAATCAATACCTATTATCCAATTACCCAAGCAAATTATCTACTTCACTCACTAACTTCTTCAATATACTGTTCACTAACGAATAATTGACTTTGAAGTCGGTACTATGCGTGTAACACTAATGTTTTCTCGATCAATAAGTTCCCCAACGCGTGGTCCAAGATTGCTTTTCCAGTGGTCAGTTTCGTAAACTAAACGATACAAATCTTCCCGTTGTGCCTCACTCTCAAAACGACGGATCCAAACATATAAATCACCATCCTCCTCAGGATTTTCGCTAACAAAACTTCCAACGACTATCATCCCTTTTGACAACTGAAACGGTAAAATTTCCTCTTCCATAAGTTGAATCCAATTTTCACGTTTCCCATCTTTTATGTTGTATTGACGCAACTCAAAAAACATCTATTTCCCCTCCCAAACTAACAGTAAAAAGATTCAGCTCCTCAGCCAAAATTCTAACTATAAAACACTTAACATAAAGAAATATTCTGAAAAAAAACCAAGCATCTAGACTAAAAAAACACCACTATCAAATATCAGTACCAAACTGAACGAACAACAGCCGTTCAGTTTCACCCCCTCCCACTAGTACAAATAAAACAATTGCTGTGACTACTATGTTTAAAGGGAAACAGTTTTACCTGTAGCTATAGATTCGAAGGCTGCGTCAATAACTTTCATTTGGTCGACGCAACTTTCCGGTGAAATACGATGTGGCCGACCTGTTTCCAAACAATCACATAGATGTTGCAACTGAAGGGCGAATTGGTTGGTTGGTTCAAAGTGAATCACCTCATAACCATCTTTAGTATGCGATTCTATTGTTACTGGCTGGTTTCCATTGTTCCAAACTTTGTCCAACCTTAACATTCCTGCTGTCCCTGAAATTTCAGCGTACTGACCGCCAGCCGCATTAAAACCAGTAGAAATTTGAGCAATCCGATTATCAGGAAAAACCAACAGAAAATAAGTTCCATCATCTACTTCAAGTCCCGGTTGTGCAGCAACAAAGACCTGAACAGGTTCTGTCCCAAAAATGAAACGGGCGTGATGGATGCAATAACATGCAAGATCATAGATACTGCCACCACCTTTAGCCTTATTGAATCGCCAGTTGTTCTCGGGTTTCCTGGTCTCTGGACCTCCCCCACCACCGCCTGTGCAAAACGTACTGCGGATATTCATGACGTCTCCAATCGCTCCAGAGTCAACAAGTTCTTTAGCCTTAAGATGCATCGGATGATGTCGGAATTTGAATGCTTCTGCAATCAAAACCCCATTTTCAGCTGCCGCATTGACCATTTGGCTGGCCTCAGCGGCATTTAGTGTGAATGGCTTTTCACATAGAATCGCCTTTACCTTTCCAGAATTGGCGATTTGAATGCCATTTTGGGCATGATAAGCACCCCAAGTACAAATGCTGACAATATCCAGATTTTCTTTTTCCAGCATTTCGTCCAAATCGAGATATCTATTTGACACCTCGAACGCTTCTCCATAAAGATTTAACGCCTCTTCCGATACATCGCAGATGGCACAGAGCTCAGCAGATGCGGCCTCCTGACATGCACTCCCATGGGCTCGGGCAATTCCACCAGTGCCAACTATACCCACACGAAAAAGATCGGTTTTTGTTCCATTCGGCATAATTGCTTCTCCATTGTCTTAATCTTTTTACCATCATTTGATGCTATAGATAATTTCNAACTNGGAATATCAATGTAATCCNATTCACCTTNCATAACACAATAGATTTATCATATCATACCNAAGAANCTATCATANAAATTAAAATTAGGGCCGCAAAGATTATCAGGAATCACCCAGCTTATTAACAAACTTCTTTTGAGGTTCTAGCTTACTAAATCAAGGTGAGAGGAATCTATTATTACCACAATCNTGGAATAAGAACCTTACGTTCAAAAGGATAGGCAGAGAAACGCTGTTGATACCATAAATGGTGAAAACGAGACCTAGGAACCAGATTAGCAACTGTCCAAACGGCAAACGCCAGACNTGGCAACGACCATGTCGCCGCCCCCCAACCAACCCACTCAATAATCTCACCTAAATAATTTGGACAAGATACCCATCGAAATAGTCCTCCAAACGGAATATGGTAATCCGATTCACCTGATCGGCGAAGATTAAGGAGTATATAGTCGGATTGGACATTGATAACGAAACCGACCAGAAAAAGGCCAAATCCAAATATAAAACGTGAATCCATAAGCCATCTGTTTAAATAGCTATCAGAAATCGAAAACAGATGATNCCCAATAAAAAAACTGTTTATCATATTAAACATAAAGCCTAACAACATAATTATAATTGGCATTCGTTTGCCCTTACCTCGCAAACGAAAAGGATAAATGAAGGCTCGGTGTATATAATGTACCTCCCACATAGCTAGAAAAGCTACCGCAGTAAAAGTTTTTGAATTCTGACCAACTACAAAACAAACAAAAAAGATGATTGGCGAAGGAACCTCCATAATAAGCCAACCAATTTGATTTCTGATGGTCATTCCCCATCCATGNCGCATATAACGACCATATGGAACTGGAATAACTAACAGTATGANAAAAGATATTACAGACAATCCCAACCAGCCGATAATCAAAAAATTGAAAAGCAAATGTTGGTTCATAACGATTTCTGAGGTTCGGGAATCAACGAATATAACTTGTGTCTTGAAACCATGACAGCGATAATAGGTTTAACTAGCCGACGCGTTTGTCCCTGATCACAACCTTTCAACACCTTAAACATAATAAAAGACACATCCATCTCCTAACAAGCCGATTTATGCGGCAATTGCATACATTTGTTCCTAAAATCGTAAGCACGTCATTATATCAAAACCGGGAGTTCAATCAAACACCACTCGACCCAGAGAAGGTAGAAATCGAATAGAATACCATCTAGTATAGGCTTATCAACCTATAACACCTATACTGTTTACCAATCAGAATTGGGTGTAACGAGTTTACGGTGGCGAAGGAATAAAATATAATTAGCTTCTAGCTGACAAATCCTATCTTTCAAGACAAAAACTGGGTGATTTGAGATTGGAGTATCAGCAGACTAGAAACAAGTGAACGACCTATCACTTAAAAGCAGTCTATCTTCTGGATAGTGGTTGGCCGATCATAAAAACAGCCGAGACCTTGCTGATAAACCCCGAAACAGTCCATCATCATTTCAAGTATTACAAGAATCAAGGGATAAATGGGCTGTCGAAGAATGGAGATGGTGGAAGTGAGCCCCGGCTAAAGCAAGTACAGTTGGAAGAACTGGAAGGACCTCTGGATTACAATCTCTATCCGTGCGCTAAAGATGTGACATACCATGTAAAAAAACACTTCGGCATCAGTTCATCCGTGGCCTAACACATTTCCTACACCGACAGGGCTATGTTTACAAGAAGCCGAAGATGATACCTAGGAAAGCTGATAAAGAGGACAGAAGAAATTTGCGGCACAACACCAAAAACTCAAGAAAAACAAGAAATAAGAAGATACAATTTACTTTAGCCCACACCAAATTGTATTTAAATTAAAACTTATGTGCAATCCNGCTTAATNGATTAGCCTACCTATAAANCAGAGCCAAGCTATCAATCAAGAAAAACAAGTTGAGCTAACTAAAAAGGACAACCTCGGCTATCATGAAAAAGCAAGAAACGTTACTAGAAAATATCGTTGTTGAGCGTTCCGTATCTAACAAACCTCATCAGGGCAAGGTTTTAGCCGCCGTTCAGGCACACGCAGACGACATTCCACTTTTCGCTGCCGGCACAATTGCCAAATTTATCGAAGAAGGTTATACAGGCTACCTGATCCAGACAACAAACGATGAGAAATGCGGACCAACGCCAAGTATAGGCCAAACTATATTGAGTAACGAATGCGAAGTCAACGAATTGGCTAAAGTCTTGGGATTAAAAATGGCATTCAATCTTGGATACCGGAATCATCGCTTAGACGAAGCATCACCGACAGAACTACGTGCTCGGTTGGTATTCCTATTTCGTGCCCTCAAGATCGATAGCGTATTTACTTTCAATCCTTGGGGGCATGACGAAGAAAATCCAGATCATTACATAACTGCGCAAGCTGTCGAAGCCGCACGTTGGATGGCGGGTATGGATAAAGATTATCCGGAACAAGTTGCTTGTGGTATTATGCCTCACACTGTAAAAGAACAATATTATTGGGTCGCACGTCGAGGTCAACCATATAATCGAGTAATAGACATAACCAAATATATAGAAGAAAAAGTGGCTTCCATGAGCACCAATAAATCTCAGGGACCAGCAGGTTCACACGGTTCTAAGCTGAGAGAAAAGCTGGCAGAGCAGTCATTGCGTCTGCCAGAACTTGGTGATGATGATGAAACCGCAGATCGCCAGTACATTAAACTGTTTGGTTTAAAAGAGCACAAGGAACTCGGACAAAAATATGGGCTAGAATACGCAGAGGGATTCTACTATGTCGGTCCCGGGGGCACATTTATAGGTTGTGTTGAATCCACCGATGTAGAGAATTACGTTGCTAAAAACGCTGTGCCCTTCTAACAAATTATAAGAGCAGGCAAAATCATCTATGGCCGTACAATAGTACCATCTACCCGTCGATCTTCAGACATATGACGAGGAGTTTTTGTCTGCTGTGTATCAAGTAATTGAGCAGCTTTTGTTTCATTGATATCAACACCTAACCCTGGTTGATCATTAGTATAGAGATATCCTCCTTCAAGAATAGCATGCCCTGGAAAAATGTCTAATTCCTCTGCACTAAAATGATTTTCTTCTTGAATGCCAAAACTCCAACTAGCTAAATCTAAATGCATCGCCGCCACCTGATTTACAGGATCATTATCCCCGCCCTCCTGCCAAGCGGTATTTATCCCAAACCATTCGCACAAACTGGCAATCTTTCGGCACTGCGTGATCCCTGCCGCTTTTGAAACCCTAACCCGGACGAAATCAATAAGCCTCTCGGTGATGAGAGGCATCCATTCGTGAGGATTAACAAAGAGTTCCCCCATAGCTTGGGGTGTTGTACACTGTTGGCGAATCAGGCGAAACCAAGCAATTTGCTCAGGTGGGAGCACGTCTTCAAGAAAATATAGACGGTAAGGTTCAAGGAGTTTAGACAAAGTTACAGCACTCTGCGGACGGAGATGCTCGTGGACATCGTGGGTCAGTTTAGGCTCAAAACCTAACTTTGAACGCAAATGATCAAACATCTTGGGAATGTTCTCCAAATAGGCCTCATCGTCAAAGAAATGCGGCTTATGCCAAGCATTTTTAGGTAGTCGTGCATTATTTTGATCAATGAATCCTCCACCACCATACCCTCCAAGCTGACACCGAATAACCTGATATCCTTCTTCCATGTAACCTCGAACATCATCCTCCAAAGCAACCAAATCACTTCCACTAGCATGGGCATAACACGGCACTGCTGCACGACACGGACCACCCAGAAGTTGATAAACTGGCAATCCAGCTTCTTTTCCCTTGATATCCCAAAGAGCCATATCAATACCAGCCAAAGCGGTATTCAGAATTGACCCATTCCGCCAATATCCGCTGGTGAAAGCGGATTGCCAATTGTCTTCGATATGCCCTGCGTTACGACCAATTAACTTTGGACCGACACCTTGTTCTACTGCAGTAATCACTGTTTCAGCATGATACTGATCGCTGGCTGAACCGATACCGTATAATCCCGGTTGATCCGTTATAACCTTGACAATTACCCATGTTCCATTTGATCTGGTTCGAATGCATTGAATCTCTTTAATATTCGCCATCTGTTTCTCCTAACTGCTAGTTTTTACAGTGGCCATTCCGAACATAAATCCGGAAATATCCACCATTAAATCAATCTATAGATACCATTATGGTTCAGTCACATTTTTTAATCAATCCAACGACTATGCTTCTCTCACTTGTAATCGTTTCTAAACCAGAAACCGTCAATTTTGCCTGCCCAAACGTTTAAACAAATAATGAGAATTGCATCCTACCAATAAATACTTTGGTAACATAGTGCCTCAGGAATACCCAATTGCTGCAGCGACGTACCGATAAACAAAATCAGATAGTATCATGGCATAGCCAAAAAAGGTCTATATAGGATGAGGATTACCTGTCAAATTCGAAGAAGGAAGCGATGTCTCGGATGGCAAGATCGGACTTATGGGAACAACACCAAAAACCCAATCCACGGAATCCAAGAGACGAAGTTTTTGACGCTAATGGTGACAGTTAGACGAATATCGAACAGTATTCAATNAACTGANAAAGGATGGATGTCATTCTCTTCTNCTAATCACAACGAGGTTGCAAAAGCCTTTNTTAACCTACTAAATNAAATTAGTCAACAGNCATCATGCNCCTTAATTCAAGTCACTCTATCCGAACAATTTAGTGATGAGCCCCCACCCGCTAATGGCGGCAAAGCAAATCAAGATCACCGCCGATACCAATCCACCAACCAACATGGGAAGTCGCGTCCGATAAAGTACTGGCAACTTAAAATTCAGGTACAGAGCAGCAAGCATCATCAAAGCTATTGAAAAATTAGCTAAGATAAATCCAGCGATTTGTGTCAAAATTCCGAACGGAACATTGAGCCAAACAATNATCATAGTNGCAATGAAGATATAGACACACACGTTGCGACGAATTCTACCATAATCCCACTCGCGGTTAGGCCAGATAGCTTGAAAGAATTCCTGCATTACACGAGCATATATTTCAGGTAGTGCTTGCAAAGTACCCCATAATGCAGCGATAATGCAAATATAGTAAACCCAGACCAACGAAGCGTGTATGTTACCCCAGACATAAGCTTGNTCAGTNAGTAAACTCCAACCTTCAAATTCGGTTTGGAGCGGGTATAGAACAGCAGCACCAGATANCATGAAAGCACCNGNTACAATGAACANCACAATTGCCCCAATACTCACATCCCACCGCAGGGGAGCAATAATTTTTCGTAATTGATTGGCCTGCACCGGATCTTCAGGAAGATAATCAATAGTATCTTGAGTAAAAGCGTGTCGTTGAATAGCCGAAATCTTTTCATGCCCAGTCAACCCCCAACGATGTAGACCAATCCAGTTGGCATAAACAATATACCCCATTACAGATCCACCTACATAAGCAAAGGCNGTAGCCATTGTCAGTAACGGATTTTTAACAGCATCCTGNGGTGCCCAATCGGTTGGTTCCGGCAAATAACCGAAACTTAGGCTACCAGCAACCGCTTTTCCAAAATCTGGACGTACCATCAACGTACCAACAATAGTACCCCCAACGAGAATACCGCAGATGATGATCTGCTGCTTCTCCANTTTTTCAAATGAGAGCNTCAATCCAAATATAAGCGCTAAAGCAACGAAGGCGGAGGTAATGATGTTTTCCCACACTGGCTCAGAAATGGAAGTTGGTAATGTATCTCTGAGAATGAAATGAAACAGGTCACCGCAAGGTTTGGAAATAGGAACCCACGCCAAGGGAGCACCAATCATCTCCAAAGCGACAATTGCTATCAGGAACCAACCACGTGGACCAGGTAAACGTACAAGACGATGACCAATATGTTCGCCACTGACCGCTGTGTAACGACCAAGAAAATAGGTAACGAAGATTCCTTTGACAACACAACTTAAAAGAACCAACCATAAGAGCCCATAACCAGCCCAAGCACCGGTACTAACAACGACAATGGTTTCTCCCGCACCAATACTAACTGAGGCAACAATTGCCGCTGGTCCAAAAACAGCAAGTAACCCAAACAATTTTTTGAATGACCAAGGTTCGGCATAGACACCAGTAACAGGAGGAATTTCAACTTTGCCTACTATCTGTTCAGTATTTTCTTGATTTGTATGCTCCATTATTCCACCTTAATTTAGTTTTTTTGGTTCATCACCAACTCACAACCAAACAAGACAAAGATATCATAACAATTTTTTTGAGAGAATAGAAATTTTTTCAAACTGCTCATCAACCAACAATCGACTATAATCAGTAACATCCTCAAGATGAATATTTTGCCAAGCTGCCCATGGCTGCTGAAGACGCCACCCACGCAACTGGACAGAAAGAATAGCATTCTCAGCCTGAGCAAACGCATCCCTCTTTTCTGCATTCCAACCCGGCATCGATTGTGCCAGAGATGCTAAACGAGTAATAATCAAATCAGCATATTTCTTGCCTAATTCAGGAGATGATCCTGACTCAATCACACCATCTTTTCCATAATCAGGATCGATTTTGATTCGATCAATTGCCACCAAATCTGGTTCTAGGTGCCAGAGCAACGAGGTTTCACCAATACCAGCATGATCTCCCAAATAGCCAGCATCAAGCGCCAACCAATATTCAGGGATTCCGAGTACCGAAACCTGCAACCGTTCGGTCATCCGCGTTGCCACTTCTCGAACAACAATTTGTTGATTATGTCCATAATGTCCCGTTAGCATAATAATAGCCTTAAAACCCAGCCGATGAAATTCGCTGCACATCTTTTCCAGCCATGGTCGGAGCAAATAATTTTCCCACGAATTTTCTGGTTCCATTTTGACAGTTGCGGGTTTATTCAAACCTCCCATACCACCGTACAGCGGAGGATGGACAATCCCACCAGATTTTTTAGCAGCTCTAATACAAAGAGCATGTGCTTTAAGCGCATCTAAACCAAGCGCATCATGTTCACCATGCCACTCTACCGTACCCAGAGGAAGAAAAACAACTGGTAATTTTTCAAATGCCAATCGGAACTCTGCGGGAAGCATTCGTTCCCACTGAACCATTTCTTTCTGATCCTGATCCATCCTTTCCTCCTGTTAATCAGACCTCTGAAATCAAATCACCATTCTCAATCATTGACACCAACGGATTATCATCAATAGTCAAAGGGAGATCTATTCGCGCGTGACGTCTACTAGATTCATAACAGGCAAAAATGATCTCCGTTGCCTGAAGGGCTCGTTTTCCATCTAGTTCAGGCACAACACCATTCTCCAACGATCCGACCAGATTAGCAATTGCCCGAAATATATAATTTGGCCCATGTAGATTTTCGCCATTGGTATCAATAATTTCCCAAATTGATGAATTCTTCCTCATGATTCGAAGATGGGAGCCATCAGTAGCACCCACCTCTATCATTCCATCGGTGCCAATCAACCGATTATGGGCACCAATGCCTTTAGCACCAACTCCTGTTGCAATTAAGCCAAAGACTCCATTCTCATACTCCCAATAACCGATGGCTTGGTTCTCCACGACTGCACCAAAAACCAGATTCTCTTTTCGATAATCGATTTGACCAATGACCCACTTGGCCGACAGGTCATCGTTATAAAAACCAAACATATCGATATAATGCGTCCCATAATCAAAGATATCACCACAAGCAGCTTCAAGCCTTTGCAAACTACCAATTCCCCCATTCTTCAGGAGTTCTTTGGCCTTAGCGAAAGGTAAACCAAAACGGCGCTGATGATTAAAAGTTAGCTGGATTCCAGATGCTCGGCACTGTTCAACCATCAATCGTGCGTCCGCCCAATTATCTGCCATCGGTTTTTCGCAATGAATAGCACGGACACCTGCTGAAACACAATCAAACACCATCTGTGCATGGAGTTTTGGCCAGACACAAACTGATACAATATCAAGATCCTCCTTTTCTAACATCTCCGCATGTGAAAGATACATATTCGGCAATTGATAATGATCTGCAAAAGCTTGTGCATTTTCCGGTTTTATATCAGCACAAGCAATTAACTCACATGATTCAAGGTCCTGATAAGCTTCGGCATGCTGATACGCCATAGCATACCCCATATGTCCTGGTTGCTTAGCTCTGTTACCTGTACCAATAAAACCAATTTTCAGTTTACTCATAATCTATGCTCCTTAATTCAAAGTGCAATTTCGTCAAGCATGTATTAGACATGGTATATATAAAGAGACCTATTTTTCAAAGGCAGATCTATCCAGTGTCCTCCCTGTTGATGACTTTCGGCCACCGCCAAACATATTTCTGTCGCATGGTGTGCAATCCCAATATCACCAAGTGTTTGACGACCTGTTTCTAAAGCATCAATCAAATCTTCCAGGCAAAAAACCGTTGCACTGTGATGCACAGGATCAGGATACTCGACATCAAGGAACGGGGTGTAACGATCAGTGATTTTCGTTTTTTGTTGTAATTGCCAATTCATGCCGTTATTGCTACTCTTGATCGTTCCTTCAGCTCCAAAAACTTCAAAATCCCAGTTTCCAACTGGAATCGTCGTTGCTTCCAATCCATTTTCGAAAACAATTTGGTAGGTAGAGCTAGGGTCTGAATCCAAACGATTATCCTCAATTAGTAAACCATGAGGACGTAAATCACCACGAACACGGATAGCCCGTGGATCTCCCATTAAATACATCAAAGTATCAATTGCATGGATGTGACCATGTAACAGACTGGTCGCTGCATAGTGGACCCCATACTGCAAATCGCCAATTTCACCTTGGTCTATCCACTTTTTAGCGATTTGATACCTCGAATCAAATCGCCTTAAAACTCCTGTATTAAGAAATACGCCATTCTTCCGACATGCTTTCAAAACCTTGTCCGCCTCATCCATCGAACAAGCAATCGCTTTTTCCAAGTAAATCATCTTTACACCTGATTCTGCTACCTGTACAGCCATTTCCGCATGCAGTTCCCCTTTGGTACAAATGGCAACAATATCCGGCTCTTCCTGTGTAATCATTTCAATGTAATCTTGATATAAGGCACGAACACCCCATTTACTTGAAAAAGCAGATCTTTTTTCCGAAAGAATGTCAGCGCCTGCCACCAATTCAATCCGATCAATTTCTTGACACGAAGAAGCAATTGAATATGGCAACTTTACCGGCGGGTAGTTGATAACCTCTTGATCAATTGTAGACGCCATCCTGCCAAGTCCTATAATTGCTAAACGATACTTTTTCATTTTCCCTCTCTGAAATACTATCTTTTGTTGTATATACTTCCAAATCCAGACTAAGAAGAAAGGACCAATTTTNCACAGTNAGCAGTAAGATAATCTAACAACAGATNCCTCATATATCCATGAACAAGAGATAGTCTGTGGAAACTGTAAATACTGCCCNTACCTGCAAGNANACAATAGCAAGTTTTTCAATTTGCATCTATCCTGTCATCTTTCGAGGCTTTGACTTGANAGATAATCTCNGTTTCCGAAACTTCATGGACGGAGTTGTATCTGTTTCGCCCAAAACATATCAAGATCTCTATTATCTCCAAAATAAGGATATTTTGTGATGCGGAAATTTTGACCGTGCATCCAAGTAAAAATCTCCAATATGGTGGATTCCAATATCGCTATTTACATGCAGGAAAAAAACTTTTTCTCCACCTTCACAATCCATTTTCAAAATATCAATCCTACCTATTTTGATTTCTTCACCCAAAATCAGGACAAAACAAATAATAATACCTACCCATACTTTCTCATTTCCCTACTAGCGGCAACATGAAACAAAAGGGNAAAAACCAATNNAGCTACCACTGGTTATAATGCAGGTTTCCACATCCAATGATTTTGAACAGACTAAAGTTATTATGTCTTTTTATAGAAGAACTCCNGTAAACAATTACATCACTNAGATCAAGTCATAGCGAAGCATTTTAAATACAGGATAGCTANTTGAGGATTACCATTTTTTGGGTAGAGGCATAGTCTCGGGTTCTGAGGGTATAGAAATAGATGCCACTGGCGGCTTTCCCACCAGTATCTGTCTTACCATCCCAGTAGATAGCTCTCGCCTGACTAACATAACTGCCCGCTTCTACATAACCAACTCTAATAGTCCTAATTGGTATCCCTACTACATTATAAATCACAATTGTAACCTTTGAACTCCGGCTGAGTTCAAAGGGAATCCAAGTTTCTGGATTAAANGGGTTCGGATAATTCTGTTGAAGAAGTGTTTGATCAGGTAAACTCATAGAAAGNGGTTTGAGAACGTTCAATACCAATTCTTCGTTTTCTGATCTACGAGATATCTTTTCCAATTCCGTGACAGCTAATTGGATGTTCTTCTTTTGTGAGGGAGAGAAATCAGACTTATTGGACAACACTGCTGGAGCAGACAATATCTGACCGAAATTTCGCGTAACCTGAACCAAATCAAGCAAATTCACAAAACTATCCTGATTAACATCTCCAATAAGATTGTCACCAATCTGTCCAAATTGCAATGCAACCTGAACNAAATCAAAAATATTGACGGAATTGTCACCATTGACATCACCCAAAACAGCACGACTAGCGGTAACAACGCTATCACTAATTGANCCAACATCAACAACTATGATCCCAATATTGCTATCATTTGTTCCGTCATTNGCTTTGAAAGTAAAGGTGTCAGTCCCATAGAAATTGGNNTTGGGAGTATAAGTCANNTTNGGTGAAGTTCCAGATAGCTTACCGTTTGAAGGATGACCNACAATAGTGTAAGTTAATTGATCTCCATCCGAATCATTACCANTGAGNTCAAACTCAATTAAAGAGCCTGCAACTGTCCTGATGGTCTGACCATTAGCCACCGGATTGCTATTTGANGTAATTGTAACGGAAGGCAACCNATTTCCATATNCCCCCATGCGNGCCATTGANCCACCAGCATAATCCCTNAGATCAATATTNGTGCCACTCTCTAAAGTTCCAGCNNCAATACAAGGGCTGTTGNCTTTAAGACGATAATCTCCGTCAGCNCTACTTGTAAACAGAGGATCAANATCAATATTACTATCNCCCCAATTAACAGTTCCATTACCATTGGTCNCAANTCCAAGTTTNCCCCCCTGAACATCGGAATAAGAAATAGAAATTGTATTAGNTCTATCGTTTTCACTAAAATATATTTGCGGTAACAAACNTCCCCAAAGAACCGTATTGACAACACGAGGAGAAGAACTGGCAGAGCAGTATATACCAATACCACGTTGAGCCAAATTATCAGCGATAGTACAATTGATTAAACTTGGCAAAGAACCATCATAACAAAAAATTGCACCACCAGCATCCACAGCACGATTATTAGTAATATTACAGTTCACAACGATGGGTGAAGAATCATTCATGCAATAAATCGCTCCACCATTTCCCAGAGACCGATTATTAACAATAACACAGTTGATAAAATATGGAGACGAACTATCATAACAAAAAACCCCTCCCCCATAACGAGCAACCTGATTATTAACAATGATACAATTAGTAATTGTTGGTGACGAATTATTGAAATAGATCCCACCGCCTACATTACTCGGCCATACGCCTGTCGCATTCCCTCTAGTAATAGTAAAACCATCCAAAACTGATAACGGCGTCTCTCCATTTCGGAAATAAAAACCTCGAGTATACTGATCCCGACAATCTATTATAGTCGCCCCTGCTCCATTGACAGACTTTACTGTTATCGCCTTACCTTTGAAATCAAGATTGACGTTTCCAGCTCCCGTATATGTCCCATCAGACACCAGGACATTATCCCCATCAACTGCCGCATCAATTCCAGCTTGAATGTTCAATTGATCTTGCGGAACACGAATTTCGTTAGATTGTGGCAATGCTGACACATAACCAGTCTTATCACTCTCATTACCAACATTATCCACAGCTGAAATCCGATAATAATAAATTGTTCCGTTAGTCAAACCGAGATGGGTATATCTGTCCGTACCAACAATAACTTTTGCTAGAGATGCAAACCCATCGCTGTTGGTCCCCCCATAGACCTGATATGCGGAAATATCATCCTCATTATTAGCTGCCCAAACTAACTTTACATGGTTATTCCCTGATATTGTTGTCAGCCCCACTGGTGTCGCAGGCGGAGAAGTATCTATCTTCAATTCCTTTTCGAACGACAATGATTTTACATCTCCGGGCACTGGTAACGCCAAAATGGCACTATTTCCTGCTGCATCCTCAATACGACCACCGTTCAAAATCAACGCATTGTCAACATTGTAACCTAAGTCATTACTATTCTGACCGGAAGCAACCATATAAATAAAAGTTAAAGTGCTTGTACCGCTACCACCGGAATAATCAACTACGGCATCCTTTTCCCCAGTTTCTAGAATGAGTTGCAGCGTTCCTCCAACTGTAACACTTTCACTAAAAGTAATTGCAATCACTACTATATCCGACTCTTTATAGATACCATTTCCAGTAGGAGAAGAAACAGATGTAACAACAGGTGCAATAACATCCGTCGGTATACCATGCGAATTTTCATAGGCACCCATATCCGGATTAGAGCCAATTGGATTTGGACGGGAACTACCTTCAATATCTGTCTTCAGCGTGTTTTCCGGAATCCCAACACCAAAGCAGGGATTGTTATCTTTGAGATGATAATCCCCAGCAGAAGCATCTACAAAAAGCGGATCAACGTCAATATTGCCATCACCCCAGTTAATGATCCCGTTACTGTTGGTAACAATTCCGGCTTGACCACCCTGTACATTAGAATAGGAAACAGTAATTCCGTTAGAAATACCGGACTCACTAAAATAAATCGCCTGCGGAATCTCTCCCCAAACGATAGTGTTGATCAAAATAGGTGACGAAAACAATCTGCAAAAAATTCCACTGCCATTACTTGCCCAATTGCTAGAAATGGTACAGTTGATAACAGACGGAGAAGAAGCCCCACAGTAAATCCCACCTCCATTCCCACTAACTCGATTGCTAGCAACAACGCAGTTAACAATGATAGAAGAAGAATTATTGATACAATAAATCCCTCCGCCGCTACTTGCCCGATTGTCAGAAATAGTGCAACGAGTAACAGATGGAGTAGAATTGTTGCTGGCATATATACCACCACCATTTCTACTTACCAAGTTGTTAGTAATGACACAATCAACAACATTGGGAGAAGAGTTATTGATACAATAAATCCCTCCACCATTACTTGTCTGATTATCTATAATTACACACTTAGAAATAGTTGGAGAAGCATTCTCGCAATAAATTCCTCCGCCGCTTTCGGCTTTACTCTTCGTGATTGTAAATCCGCGTAGTACAGAAGATTGTGTTTCTCCATTATGAAATAAAAAACCACTATNATAAAGATTCTGACAATCAATAANGGTGGAAGCACTTCCATTAACAGATCTAACTGTAATTGCTTTTCCCTTGAAATCCAAACCGACATTGCCTTCGCCTTTATAAACACCATCATCAACCAAGATAATATCATCATTGACCGCCACATCGATTCCCGCCTGAATTGTAGGTTGGTCTTGGGGAACACGAATTGGTAAAACCTGCCTTCGATTCAACGAATTTTCATAAGCACCAATATCCGGTGGAGCCCCTCTATAATTACCTTCAATATCAGTTAATGGAATGCCCTCAGTAGCTCCAGCACCAATACAAGAGCTATTATCCTTAATNTGATAATTTNGAGCGTCCACAAACNANGGATCTGCATTGATATTGCCTTCCCCCCACTTGACTTTTCCTCGACCATTATAAGAAATGGAAGCTTGCACATTAGAATAAGAAATATAGATCAAACTAGATTCGCCATCTCCAAAAGAAAATTCATCTAACCGGTTCTCCCAAATAATTGTGCCTATAATAGTGACGGAAGAATCATTATCGCAAAAGATACCACCACCATTGTCAGCAAAATTTTCAGTGATAGTACAATTGGTAATCTTCGGTGATGAACCATCGCTATAGATCCCCCCACCAGTTTGAGCACGATTATTAGCCACAACACAATTAATCAAACGAGGAGAAGAATTGTTACCACAAAAAANCCCTCCACCATTAATATTCTGATTATCAATCATAATACAGTTNGTAATNGTCGGTGACGAGTTATTGCAATAAATTCCACTACCATTGGTTATGGTGAATCCATCCAAAACAGAGGCTTGTGTCTCGCTACTTCGAAAATAGAATCCTCCAGCATCCTGACCTTGACAATCGATAATTGTNGAANTTGCTCCATTAATAGACCTAACTGTAATTGCTTTTCCTTTAANATCCAGATTGGCATTACCAANACCCGTATACATACCATCAGCTACCAACACAGTATCTCCATCAATAGCTTTGTCAATTCCTGCTTGGATTGTCGGCTGATCCTGTGGAATACGGATCGGTGCTGTCAGTTTAAAATCAAGTGGGTTTTCATAAGCACCGATATCTGGTGAAGCACCTCTAGGGTTACCTAAGATATCATTTAATGGTGTACCTATATTCGTTCCCGCACCGATACAGAAACTGTCATTCATAAGAAGATAATCCCCAACAACCGCATCCACAAAAAGCGGATCAACGTCAATGTTACCATCCCCCCAATTAACCGTACTATTACCTTCAATTACAATACCAAATTGACCGTCTTGGACATTTGAGTAGGCAATATTGATTGCGCTCGGCCTACCGACACCCAAGAACATTTCCTGTGNGCTATCACCCCAAAGGATGGTATTGATAACAGTCAGCAAAACATTACTGATACCATAGATTCCGCCACCACTTTTTGCCTGATTCTCAGTTATGGTGCAGTTGATTACAGTCAGTGCCGAATTATTACAGAAAACACCTCCACCGTTAGAATCAGCATGGTTACCAGCAATAGTGCAATTAGTAAAATTAGGAGAAGAGTTTTCACAATAAACGCCAGCACCATTTTGAGCCTGGTTGTTAGTAAGAACGCAATTGGTAATCGTTGGAGAGGAATTACTATAGCAAACAATGCCAGCACCATTTTGNGCCTGGTTGTNAGTCATAGTACAATTGACAATGGTTGGNGANGAATTATTGCAATAAACCCCGTTACCATTGGTTACAGTGAATCCATCTAGAACAGAAATCTCTGTTTCGCCGTTCCGGAAATAGAAACCTCTGGTATTCTGACCTTGACAATCGATGATTGTAGATGAGGCTCCGCTAACAGATTTAACGGTAATTGATTTCCCAATGAAGTCCAGACTAACATTACTCTTCCCAGTATAGACACCATCAGCCACCAATACCGTATCCCCCCTAGTAGCAGCATTAATCCCAGCTTGTATTGTCGATTTGTCTTGAGGAACACGGATAGTTGTCACTAATCTAGTATTCAAGGCATTTTCATAGGCACCAATGTCCGGAGGAATTCCTCGAACATTACCTTCAATATCGTTAGAAACATCGACAACCGTTCCCATACCAATGCAAAGACTATCATCCAACAAATGATAATCCCCATTAATAGTATCAACAAAAAGCGGATCGGAATCAGGAATCACCGAACTAGTTCTAATATTTCCATCTCCCCAGTTGACAACACCGTTGTCATTAGTAACAACCCCGGCTTCCCCACCTTGAACATCGGAATAGGAAATACTGATGGTACTCGGTCTTCCTATCCCAAAATAAATTTCCTGCGGGCTATCTGCCCAAAAGATAGTATTGATAACAGTTGGTGAAGAGTTGTTTTGAGAATAGACACCTCCCCCCTTCTCAGCTTGATTACCAACAACCGTACAATTAATAAAAGTTGGTGAAGAATTGACATCACATAACACTCCTCCACCTCCAATTTGCGCTCTATTATTAACAATAAGACAGTTGATGACAGTCGGGTCGGAACTATTATGACACAAAATCCCACTACCATTTAGCGCTCGATTAGTAGTAATAATACAGTTGGTAATGTGGGGAGATGATTTGGATTTACAAAGGATCCCACCACCATCATCTGCGATGGCCTGATTATCAGCGATAGTACAATTGTCAATAAATGGAGATGAATTTTTACAATAAATCCCACCGCCATTACGAACCGATTGATTATTGGTAATAATGCAATCAGTGACGTTAGGATTGGATTTGTCGTAACAAAAGATCCCACCGCCACTTTGAGCCCGATTATTTGAAATCGTACATCCGGTAATAATCGGAGAAGACCCATTCGAGCAAAAAACACCACCGCCACTACCCGATGACTGATTACCAGTAATGACACAATTTTTAACAATGGGCGATGAACCGTTTTGGCAAAATATCCCACTACCACCCATTTGAGTCGTATTACCAGTAATCCGACAACTAATAATAAGAGGAGATGATTTATCGCAAAATATCCCGCCTCCTTTCACTATAGTAAACCCTTCCAGAATAGAAGATTTTTCCTCTTCATTTCGGAAGTAAACTCCCCTAACATCCTGACCTTGGCAATCGATGATTGTAGATACCGCTCCACTAACAGATCTAACGGTGATTGCCTTTCCCAAAAAATCTAGGCCGACATTACCAGGTCCTTTGTACGTTCCANCATCAACAAGAACCACATCACCATTAACAGTCAAATCAATTGCAGTTTGGATTTTCAGCTGATCTTGTGGGACACGGATAANCATGNACACTTTGACATTGAGTGGATTTTCATAGGCACCTATATCGGGAGGNGNCCCTCTGTAATTACCTTCAATATCAGTTTGAGGCACTTCTTCGACAGTGCCTGCTCCAATGCANAGACTATTATCCCTGAGATGATAGTCTCCACTGACAGGATCAACAAACAGAGGATCAACATCAGGTACTAATGTACTAAGCCTAATATTGCCATCCCCCCAGTTAACGATACCATTATCATTGGTCACAATCCCCAATTCACCACCCTGAACATCGGAGAAAGAGATGTTGATTGTATTAGGCTTACCAATCCCAAAATAGATTTCTTGCGGACTATTTTTCCAGAAGATAGTATTAAAAACAGCAGGAGAGGAACCACCCGAACAAAAAACGCCACCGCCATTTTCAGCCTGATTACTAGTAAACGTACAGTTGATCAAACGGGGAGAAGAAGAGGCACAAAATATCCCACTACCACTTTGAGCTTGGCTGTTGACAATGACACAGTTGGTAATCGTCGGTGACGAATCATTNCAATAGATCCCACCGCCACTTTCTACCGATTGATTACCAATAATCTTACAGTTGATGATATCAGGAGAAGAATTAGCCGAGCAAAAAACACCACCACCATTTTTATCAGATTGATTGTCAGTAATAATACAATTAACGATGTTAGGAGAAGAAGCCCCACAAAGAATCCCNGCACCATTACTAGCCCGATTATTGACAATGATACAGTTTGCAATTGTGGGTGACGAATTATTGAAATAGATCCCACCACCTATATTGTTCGGCCACACACCTATCGCATTCCCTCTAGTGATAGTAAAACCATCCAAAACTGATAACGGCGTCTCTCTATTTCGAAAATAAAAACCTCGGGTATACTGGCCTTGACAATCTATAATGGTTGCCCCTGCTCCATTAATAGACTTTACTGTTATCATCTTGCCCTTGAAATCCAGATTGACATTCCCTATTCCCGCATATGTCCCGTCAGACACCAAAACAGTCTCCCCATCAACTGCCGCATCAATTCCAGCTTGAATATTCGACTGATCTTGCGGCACACGGATTTTGTTGGACTGTGGTAATGCTGACACGTAACTAGCTCTATCACTCTCATTGCCAACATTGTCTAAAGCCGAAATCTGATAATAATAAATTGTGCCGTTATCTAAACCAAGGTGAGTATACTTTTCTGTACCAACGGCAACCTTTGCCAGAAAGGGTATTGAATCGCTGTTGCTACCCCCATATATATGATAAGCGGAAAGATCATCCTCATTGTTAGCTGACCAGATCAACCTCACCTGACCATTGCTACCTGTTGCTACCAATTCTACTGGCATAGCAGGCGGGGAGGTATCTATGACTAATCCCTTTTTAAACGACAATGAATTTGTATTTCCAGGCATCGGTAAGATCAAAATGGCACTGTTTCCTGCCGCATCCTCAATCTGGCCCTCGTTCAAAATCAACGCATTATCAGCGCTGTAGCTCAAATCACTACTATTCTGACCAGCAGCAACTGTATAAGCAAAGGTCAAAGTATCTGTACCACTACCACTAGAATAATCGACCAATGCATCCTTTTCCCCAGTCTCTAGAATGAGTTGTGGTGTTTTTACAACGATGACACTTTCGCTGAAGATAATTGTAATTGCTATGATATCTGGCTCTTTATAAATACCATTTCTCGTGGGAGAAGTAACTACAGCAACTACAGGAGGAGTAATATCTGTTGGTGTAGAACGCGAATTTTCATAGGCGCCCACATCCGGATTGGAATCAGCGGGATCAGGACGGGAATTACCTTCAATATCTGTTTTGGGTGCATTTGTTATGGTACCAACACCTATACAGAGGCTATTATCTCTAAGATGATAATCCCCTGCATTGGCATCTACAAAAATTGGATCCCCAACGATATTGCCATTGCCCCAATTAATTATCCCATTATCATTAGTAACAATTCCAGCCTGACCATCTTGCACACAGGAATAGGAAACAGCAATTTCGTTGGGGATACCAGAATCACTAAAATAAATTGCCTGTGGGCTATCTGCCCAAACGATGGTGTTGATGAGAGTAAGAGACAAATTATTGAAACCATAAATTCCACCACCAGCCTTCGACTGATTGTTGGTAATAGTGCAATTAATGAAACGCGAAGATGAATTATTGGAACAATAAATCCCTCCTCCATTCTTTTGTGCCTGATTTTTGGTAATAATACAATTAACCACATCAGGGGACGACTCGGCACAAAGGATTCCACCTCCATTACTAGCTTGATTGCCTATGATAATGCAATTGATGATAGTCGGAGAAGATTTGTTGCAATAGATCCCACCTCCAATATTATTGGGCCATACGCCTGTTGCTTTGCCTCCAGTTATCGTAAATCCATCTAAGATAGACGAGAATGTCTCTCCACTATGAAAATAAACTCCTCTTATATTTTGATTTTGACAATCGATAATGGCGGTTGAAGCTCCATTAACAGATTTAACGGTGATGGTCTTTCCTTTAAAATCTAAATTGACGTTCCCAGTTCCAGTATACGTACCACTAGACACTAGAACAGTATCACCATCAACAGTTGCTTCAATTCCAGCCTGTATAGTCGGTTGCTCTTCCGGCACAGAAACTGTAGCGGCATGCAACCAGTGACATCCCCAAACTAAAATCATCAACCCTACAGTAAACATTGACCGCTTTTTTACCAGCGGGGCACATAAATTCCTGTCCATCCTAACCATTCTAAATCCCTAATCTGATTCGCTCAACCACGTTGCAAATGCGACCATTCCGACTTAGGACAACCATTCTCTCTATCCCATTGAGATAGATCTAAATACGGAGACAAAGCACTCAGACCAAACACTCGTTTGCCTTCTTCACCCGCTCGATCTAAAACTTTCGGTTCGACAATGCGCGATAGTTCAGATTCACTACGCAACCATTGTCTCCGCCAAGGAGTAAAAAGCGCATACCGCGCTTCATTGGTAGAGTTCTCAGAAGCGCCATGCCAAGTGTTAATATTAAAGATTAGTGTCGATCCTCGTTCAGCTTCAACGATTCTTTCACCATAAATTGGCGAAGGAGGTATACTCAATGCCTGATATTTATAACTACCAGGTACAACCCGGGTCGCACCGTTAGTTTTTGTAAAATCACTGATACAGAAAATAACGTTAAACCCTAAGACATGACTGGTAATCCGGAGGTTTTTATCAGCGGGTGCGAGTGAATCTAATCGGTTAGGACCNGTTATCGATCCATCAGAATGAAGCCCCCCTCCTCCTGTACCAGAATGGAGGATACTACCATAAACGCCACTGAGGACGGCATCCTGCCCCAAAAAATACCGNATGACCTCCAACAACGACGAAATCTGATAGACTCTCTCAAAAACCCGAGCCTTATTAAACAGGTTTCCCAGCCATACATTCTTTTCAGACAACCCATCAAGTTCTTTTTGAGCTTGCTCACATTCATCTGAAGTGAGCAAACCCGGTAGAACCGTATAACCATCTAACTGGATACGCAAAACATGCTCGTCAAACTCATCACGCGTCATCTCAAATCCCCATTAATTTAATAAACATCTTGTCTAACAAAACAGGACTCAAATACTTCTGTTACACTTTTTCTAACTAAGTATATAAACCCTTAAAAGCCGACAGTTGATCATTATTGATAGATGGCCCAAGTAACGATCTTGCCCCAAAATCGAGAAATAAATGCTAATCCCAACGCTCTTAAATTCTACGCGAAACAAATTGATGATATATTACAGTTAGACTTTATTGGGCTTGACTAGCATACACATAGTAAGCACCAAGAGTAAAACCATCTTCATCCGTTAAAAAAGTCTGTAAACGAGTTTCGCCTGCCTTCAGAGCAAAGGTGAATTTTATTCCCTTAGCATCAGCGGAGATGGCCTTGACTTGTTCCTGATCACCAATTCGGATCCGAGCTTTTTTGAGGCTAAGAGCCTTGCCCCCATTATACAAATCAATTATTTCTCCTTCAAGTCCTTCCGTAATACGTCTATCCTCTTCTTTCGGCCATCGTCTGAGTTCAAAGATATACTCACCATCCTCCGCGATTTCAACTGCCCAGTATCCATTGCACTCTAATCCATGACGTATTTGTCCTTGATTCCAAGCATGGGCCTCGCCATGCCAATCATGACTGGTTAGCAACGAAATCTTTTCATTCTGACTGCCAATTATAATTGGACAGTCTTCATCAAAACGAGGTGAGACTAACTCCCACCATCTTTCATAATGTTCACGAAGTTGATCAACAAGGTCCGGCTGATCAATGGAAACATCATCCCTTTGCTCTGGATCAAACAAAATATCATAAAGTTCAACACCATTAATCAACCGCCAACGTTGGGTCATGGTCGCGCTTTGCTTCCACTTAATCGGATGTTCAACACGTTGAGAATCCGTGACAACCACCCTATCCGGCCATTCTCCAGTTTCACCATGAAACAAAGGAACCAAGCTAATACCATGAAACTGACAATCTTCTGCTACCTGCAATTGGCACAACTCTATAAGTGTCGGTAACAAATCTATGTTAGCAGCCAATTGATCAACATCCCGACCCTCTGTAAACCCAGCACCGGGCCAATGCATAAAGAACGGCACACGATGTCCACCTTCATATGCCGATCCCTTCATACCACGCATCCCAGCGTTAAAACCATCTAACACATATTGATCCCGATCCAATTCACAACCGGCAGCTGAACCATTGTCAGTCATAAAAATCAGAATCGTATTATCTTCAATACCAAGATTTTTCAGCCTAGTTCGCAATCGTGCCATATTTTCGTCAATATTAGTAATCATCCCGTAAAAATTGGCTCGAGAGTCAGGGACCTGTCCACGATAAAGTTCACTATAAGAATTTGGAACACGAAACGGACCGTGAGGAGCATTAGTCGGCAAATAGCAAAAAAATGGATGATCCTTGTTTTGTTCAATAAATTTCATGGCTTCATCAAACCAAACATCAGTACAGTACCCTTCAAAAGATTCTTCTACCCCATTCCGAAAAAAAGTATCATCAAAGTAATCATTGCCCCAATAATCTGGTGTTTGACTGATCCCACCTCCACCGTGGTAAAGAGCCTCTTCAAATCCCCGATTATGTGGTCGAAATGGATAATTATCGCCCAAATGCCATTTACCGAACATGCCCGTTCTATAACCATTGGAACGAAAAACGTCAGCCATTGTCACTTCACTATGACGTAGAAGTGAACGCCCCCCAATAGTATGCCAAACGCCAGTACAATTGCAGTAACGACCAGTCATAATCCCAGCCCGGGTAGGAGCACAAGTTGGACCAACATGCAAATTAGTCAAGCGTAGACTTTGGCTATGTAACCGATCCAAGTTGGGGGTTTGAATAATTGGGTTCCCATAACAACCCAAATCACCANATCCCTGGTCATCAGTAATNACAAATANAACGTTTGGCTGACTACCAATACTGGATTGAGACAAAAACCCAACTTCATTTAAAGCCTGATTGAACATTAACTTCCCCCCTTTAAATAAAAAAACAGCGGTACAATCCACAGATTCAACAGGCTGAACCGACTGTCATCATGGATCCTATTTTAAGCTTGTACTCAAACCTCTCACGCATGTCGATCTATCTTCGCAATCTTGTCTTCAGGCTCCAAACGAGATTACGTTTTTCGCTGTTTTTGACACAGCTTGTCCTTCATATTGAAAAACTNGTATTGTTTTTNCCCGTGATCAAAGCTGATNGGGTTGAACTTTGNCGACAATCCCCCGAACCAGGACANTNAAGTTAGAATTCCCAACGATAGAAGTTNATTTTTGNCCACGCNCAGCCCGAATAGGAACTCGGTCTNGGATCTTTCACAGCATACNACGCTTCATAAATCAGAGATATGNAATCCNTAAATATGACCACCAATTAACAAATGATATCCAATGCTTCCTGTAAACAACACCAACANCTATAAGACCATGAGGATAATACGAAGTAACCCCGATATTCCAAGCCCATTGAATCAAAATCATACCATAACATTTTGATAGCAACATACCAATCTGCCCNATCAATCATTTACCACCAAAAAGANAACTTGCGATGCCATGCTCTCTAACCAACACANTCTTAAAAACACGATGCTTGCCTTGTAACCGANCTGTCTCATGGTTTNAATAATTTAGCATACTCACCTTCATACTTCCTTCACTCATTTTACCAATCAGCAACACTGCCATCCGAGTCATAGTAAAATTCGCCACCAAGTTCTTCTTGATAAATACCACAGTCCTGCTCAGCTTCTGTTTCATCAATTTCAAATCCGAGGCCGGGTTTAGTTGGCAAATCAATATGGCCATCTGTAACCCTCCAATTTTCTTTAAAGAGACCAGCACCCAATCCTGAATCAACCTGTTCCTGAATTAAGAAATTGGGCACGGCAGCATCCACATGCAAAGAAGCAGAAAACGCTACAGGTCCGATGGCACAATGCGGCATTATATGTATATAGTAAACTTCGCCCATATTTGCAACTTTCTTGAGTTCCGTAATACCACCGACATGAGAAATATCAGGTTGAATATAAGCTACCGCCTGTTTCTCAAAAATCTCTCGAAATCCCCAACGGGTTAACAGCCTTTCACCAGTAGCAATAGGGAACGTAACATGATCGGAAACAAGTTTCAGAGCCTCAACATTTTCTTGTGGAACGGGTTCTTCAACAAACATCGGTCGCATGCCCTGTAGTTCATGACAAATTTCGATCGCAAGCGCCGGAGTCATTTTGCCATGAAAATCAAACGCCAGCTCAACATCCAGCCCAACCCATTCACGCATCAAGTAAGCACGTTCGACAAAACCATCAATGACGGAAGGAGCTTCATGAGCACGCCATTTCCCACCCGGTCCAGACTTGAATGCAGTGTACCCACCCGTTTTTTGTAGCCATTCAAGTCGATCTTTAGCCGACGATTTGCCTTCATCTGTCAAGCTACTAATTCCCCAATGGGCATAAACACGAATTCGATCTCGAACTGGACCACCAAGCAGCTGGTACACAGGTACTTCATAATATTTGCCTGCAATGTCCCACAAGGCCTGATCAATCCCTGAAAGCGCTGTCATCAGCACATTTCCTCCCCGAAAGAAGGCAGATCGGTAAATATGTTGCCAATGATGTTCTATTCGGAGAGGATCTTTCCCAATCAGATAATCCGATAGTTCTTCGACGGCAGCAACGGTACTTTTCGGTTTCCCCTCAAGAGTGGTCTCTCCCCAACCAACCAAACCGTTATCAGTGGTAATTTTGACTAACCGTATACGTGGACGTGGGAAAAATTGTTCAATTCCAGTAATTTTCATAAATTACCTCTCCAAATGTCTATACTCAAAGATAATTTCTACTACAATAATCAGGTTATTGTGCAGTATATCCGCCATCTACAAGCAAAGATGTCCCAGTGACAAAAGACGCATCATCAGAAGCCAAAAACAAAATACCATGAGCAATCTCATGAGGTTGTCCCAACCGTTTCAATAAACATGGTTGATTCAAACGTGCATTTACCTCTTCCAATGTTATTCCTTCCTCCTGCATAACCTTTTCAAGCGCCGGAGTATGAGTAACTCCTGGACAAACAGTGTTAACACGGATATTTAAGGGAGCCAGATCCATAGCCAGACATCTAGTAAAATTCAAAATAGCTGATTTCGATGTATTGTAAGGCACATAATCCGGTTGAGCAATCATTGAACTGATAGACCCAATATTAACTATTGCACCACTCCCACTTTGCTTCATCGCCGGAATCACCGATTTCACACAAAAAGCAGGCCCCTTTACGTTAACACTAAAAATACGATCCCAATCTTCTGAAGTCGTATCTTCGACTCTGCCAAAGACAAAGGCTGCAGCATTATTGACAAGAATATCGATTTTACCATATTCACTGTAGGTAAGATCCGCTATTTTACGACTATCTTCTTCCTTNGAAACATCAGCTTCAACNGAAATCGCTTCCCCACCAGCACTCTGAATACCCTGTACCGTTTGATGAGCACTTTCAAGATTGATGTCTGCCACAACGACCTTTGCTCCCTCTTCAGCGAAAAGTCCCGCTGCAGCTCTTCCAATCCCTGATCCAGATCCAGTAATAATTGCCACTTTATCCTCTAAACGCATCCTCTATTCTCCTAAATATTATCTTTNCACACCTTTCAACACCAACAGAATGTAAATCTAAAATTGCTACAACTATAAACACACTAATATCTCCCCCTTTATCCACGCGATGGTTCATCCATNTCTTCTCTGGCTTGACNCGACAGTTCAGCAATATGGCCATCGTTGGCCATCACTTGTTCTAGATGCCGCATTCGTTTTGAACCAGCCGTTTCCATCATAATCTGGCCGTAAGCACGATCAACCCAAAATCTGGCTACACCGTTCAAATAGTCCCGAAGTTCCTGAACACGGGATTCAGGATAACGCTGACATAAATTCATGGTAAACATCCTNCGCCAACCNCCACCACCGAAGGANGCATGCTTAGTCTTATGATTNAANACCACTANGTCACCAGGTTCTGTTTCAAGTGCCTGAGCTGGTACTTGACTCCCATCAATCTCCCACACTCCCTGGCTATTTCCCAAATCTTTGCTTAATGAGTCTGCATACTGATCGCCAAAATGATGGCTTCCCGGGATAACTCTCACCGATCCGGTCTCACGAGACAGAGGATCGAGGTAATAAGCAATCTTAATATGGAGAATATCACTGTTGCCTCCATCTGAATGCCAACCTGTGTTACCGGCATAGTAGTTTCCATCACTCGGCATAAAATTGTAGTCATCACCTAACAAAGTCGAAGCAATTGCATCAATTCGTGGATCATCAAGAAGTTGACACAAACGAGGGTGCTGATCAGGAAAGGGAACTATACAAGATCGCTTAGAACCATCGTGAGGCACACCACTATGAGTATGCCCTTGCTGCTGCCAAACTTCTTCAAAAGCCTCAATAATATCATCAATACAATCCCTAATCAAACCTGGGAAAGCTAGGTAACCAAAGGTTTGAAAAAAACTGATATGACGATCTGTTACAATTTGATTATTCTTGGAATAATGTTGATTCATAGCGAAACTCCCTAAATCATATAGTCGTCAAAATCGGGCCTTCAATAATGTCAAAAAGCACCGAACCGAAAACAGTTTACCGCTTCATATAATTTGCACCTATGTAAATAAGCTTTCAATCACACTAACTATGCAAAATTTTAACTCAATGCCCCAGTTTTCTCAGAGTTGAAAAATACATCGGTCCCCATTGATGCTGATCAGGCAAAATCTGCCATCCAAACTCGGTTCTTTCTCCCAAAGGTGATGCAGGCACTTCAAATTCGAAGAGATCTCCTTTCTTGTTTTTCAGTTTGTTCAAAACCCCATCGTTTTCCAAAGGAGATATGCTACATGTGGAATAGACAATCCTTGATTCAGGACGCGCAGCTAGTAAGGCTGAGCATAGTAAAGCATATTGTCTTTGTGCTAACCTCTTGCTCCTCTTGGGTGACCACTTCTGCATTTCCGATAGATTACGGAGCAGATGCGCCTCAGCTGAACAAGGTGCATCAACAAGTATCCGGTCATAAGCCCCCATCTCATAGATCCCCCCATTTGGTCGCGTCATACAAACGAAAAGAAATCCGTTCTAACACATCTTGAGGCACATAAGACTCCAACACCTTTTTCAGACGATGA
>NZUQ01000021.1 GCA_002697225.1 Candidatus Poribacteria bacterium | reverse complement strand
TAATCTTGTCATTCAATGACAGATTTTCTACACCTTTCGGATTAGAAATTTGGTTGATATGAGAGACCAGTTTTTCCGCTTGTTCATTGATTTCTTCCCGTTTGCTCCGATATGCACCCTCAACAGCCTCTAATAGTTTGGGAAAGCCTGGCCGGCCATACCGATCGTCAGGAGGGAAATAGGTCCCACCATAAAATGGTTTCAGTTCTGGAGTCAAAAAGACTGTCATGGGCCAGCCACCAGAACCAGTCATAATTTGAACGGCGCTCATATAAATCTCATCCAGATCAGGTCGTTCTTCTCGATCGACTTTAATATTGATGTAATACTCGTTCATGATGGCAGCAATCTTTTCGTTTTCGAAAGATTCTCGTTCCATGACGTGACACCAGTGGCAAGCAGAATAACCAATGCTCAGTAGAATTGGTTTGTCTAGGTTTTTGGCTAAGTTCAGCGCTTCTTCACCCCAAGGATACCAATCTACAGGATTATGAGCATGTTGTAGCAAATATGGACTGGTTTCATCGATTAATCGATTTGTGTGTTTAGGAGTGTTTTTCATGTTGAAATTCAATGCTTTTACAATACATCATTCGATAAAACGAGCTTGCAAAATTCCGACTATAGGCCAATAATACTATGGTGATTATATCACCTTTCTGACAGAATGAGAAATCTGTTTGCCAAATTGTGTCTGATAGTCTGCTATCTTTGACCTGTGTCTAGAAATTGCGCGATGGCAACTGCACATGAATTTTTACTTGTGATATACTGAGAATTATTTTTCTGAAGATATTCCTTCTGCTACGTTTAGATGAAATTGTCGCTTTTATTGAGGAAGATTCAGTTCTTAATACTACTGTGATATTACCAAAGTCAAAATTACGAAATAAGAATTGAGATGCCCATGCAACCAAATTTGAATCAATCTACAGGTTCTTTGTCAAAGAATCAGATCATTTATTGGGATGAAGATGGTCAGATTTCACACTTGTCACCTCAGGCTAGACGCGTGGTACAGGTTGCCTGTGAATATGCTGATCGGTTTACTGATCCTGAAACGGGTATAGTTGGAGGGGATGAGCATCCAGGGCCAGATACCAGATCCAGCCTATATTGTGCTATTGCTTTTCTCCTAAGTGGAGAACCGAAAAGGATCAAAGCCGGCAAAGAACTATTGAAAAAACTCGGTAGTGCTGGGGGGCATTTCAACATGATGGCTGAGGCCTTGGCACTTGCTCAGATAGACCCACTTTTAGATGATGAAGATCGGGAAAATTTCCATCAGGCGATTCGAGGTTTTATTGATTCCGGTGGTGAGGATATTATGGCNGGTAGAAACATCAATATCCCACTTGGTAACTGGACCGGNCGAATTATNGCAGGTGTAATGTTTAATAGACAAGANCATGTTGAGAGAGGAATTGAAGCACTTGAAAAGTTAACGGACATGGTTACNGCACATGGTACTATCCCTGAATTTAACAGCCCCACCTATCATCCAGTAACGCTGATTTTATTGCGGATCATCTGCTTATTCGGTGAGGAGCGNACCATTCGTCTGGCTGAGAAATTGGAGCATCACCTCTGGTCTGAGATGGCGTGGCGGTGGCACCCTAGAGTCAAGCAGTTGTGTGGTCCATGGAGTCGTGCCTATCACGACAGTCTTTTCGGAGGATCGGGTATTGTCTTGATGCTGGCCGACATGATGTGGGGGGCNTTCTACGATAAAGAGGTCGCTTATGATTATGAGCATGGTCATGATCATGCTTATGGAGGAATTCTCCCATTATTAGCNCATCGNCATCCTGTTGATGTCAGTGATATCGCTTTAAGAAAAAAGATGCCAGTTACCGTCACTGCATCGGCTGAACAGGCNATGGTCAAACTGGGAAACGAAGATGTGCTGACATGGATTCCCGGNGGNATTGCTGATCTAACAACTTGGATGGATGATAATCTTTCGGTTGGAACTGCATCGCAAGCACATGTCCACGGTATGCAAAATGGTAATTATATCGCTCAATGGACGCGAACTGGAAAACCTGTGGAGAAATTATTGGACCTGGGACAGGCGTTTACTCGATTTGTCCAAAACGGTAAAAGGCCAGGGACAGATGTTAGAAACCTGTATCGGAANCACCANCATGGGGGTNANTTTGATATTGGTCCCAAACTTTGGGGNGATGATGGTCGTCCCTTTGCCATGCAGTCTGGACCGACAGCTTTGGTTATATATTTACCAAAAAGGCAAGAAAGGTGGACGGTGCAAACTTTAGAAGCGTTTATGGTTTTTCCCAGATTGAATACTATTGACGATGTAATTATCAATGGCATTCAATCTGTGGATACCTACGAGGGGGCAGCCAACGACACGGTAATCGTTCGAAGTGGTCATGCTTCAATGGGGCTTCGTTTCGTTGCCTGTGATACTGAACTTACGACTCCAAAATTGGTAGTTGAACGCCAAAACGATCATCTTTTTGTCGGATTACGTCTTATTGAGTTTCCGGATATGCGTGAGTTATCCGAATCGACTTATCGTCGTTATGGTGCTACGATTGGTGCGGAACTTCGTTATACGCCAGAGGAACAAGATGTTGGGAAGTTGATCGAGGATCTGTCGACTGCCCGATTAACTGATCAATGGGAGATGGCAACCTTTGGTGGGCCTCAGGAGGTTGAATTCCAAATTGGTACAACTCAGTTATACGGGCGTTTTGAGCCGATCTCAGAAAGCTGGTTACGACGGGANGTCACAGANCCGATTGGTGATATNCGGANAATTCAATTTANTGATTATAGTTNACTTAATNTATTAATAATTCCAAGTGTGCAAGGAAGANTTTATGGNAGATCAACGTAATATTGTTGGGGTTGATGCCCAAAAACTATTATCGTCGCCGAAGACCGTTGATTACTCAGGCATGGTACTGATCCCCAGCGGAACCTTTGAAATGGGTGGTCGAGAAATGGACAATGAACAACCTATCCACACCGTCGAGGTTCCGACTTTTTACATGGACGTTAGTCCGGTAACTGTTGGCCAGTATCGTCAGTTCGTTGAAGAAACCGGATATAAAACGCCTAATTGGCGTGATATTTTGATTGATTCTCCAACCGATGATCATCCAATTATTTATGTAAATTGGCATGATGCGATGGCCTATACACAATGGGTGGAGAAAAGATTGCCAACGGAAGCAGAATGGGAATATGCTGCCCGTGGTGGATTGGATCAAGCTGAATTTCCGTGGCCGAATTCAGATGTAGATCCGCATAACAGTTCTGAATATGCTAATTATTATGGGACGGTTCGTCAAACAAACGTCGGAGGAACTTATCCGGTTAATGGTTATGGTCTAAATGACATGGCTGGAAATGTTTGGGAATGGTGTTTGGATGCTTACGAAAAGGAGTTCTACGTCAGAAGTCCGCAGCGGAGTCCTNTGGCCATTAGGGAAGATGAAACGGATGGGAATTTGATAAAACGCATGTATCGTGTGGTCCGTGGTGGAAGTTGGAATAACTATTTNGGTGCGCTTCGTGTGGCTTTTCGTGGATACCAAGATTCTTCGNNTGATTACGATTACAATGGATTTCGATGTGTTTGTAGTGTCGTTTAGATTGGAAGACTAGGGGGATAAATGGCTAATTCACAGGTTTTATCAGCAGAGCAAATCAGCTTTTTTAAAGAGAATGGATACTTGATTCTAGAGAACTGCATTGAACCAGAACTCTTGGCAACTTGGCAGGAACAGTTTTGGTGGTGTTTAAATTCGAGATTNGATGATCCGGACAGTTGGCCGACTGATCAAACTTTTATTGGTCGATGGCGTTTTACACCACCTTGTCCGAATATTAGTGCTGTTCCTATGGTTCAGGCTGCTGCGGATCAGTTAAGTGGTGGTAATTTCATTGGTGGAGGTGGGGCGCCAATTATTAAATGGCCGGATTCCGCTGGTCAATGGTCGTTACCGAGAAGCAGCCATATCGATGGTTATGGCCCACCCTCTCAGCATCCTGAAGGAGGTTTAGTCCTTGGGGCAACCACCAATCTCCATGACGTTGAATCGAAAGGTGGCTGTTTTATCTACTGGCCAGGTAGCCATCTGTCAACATATGACTATTTCGTTCGCCATCCGGAGAAAATTAATGGCAGTTTTTTAGATAACGAAGGGTGGAATTACACCGAATTCTCCAAAGGGGCTACTGAAGGACCAACTGAATTTCACGCCCCTGCGGGTACCGTCATTTTATGGCATGGATTCATGTGTCACAACGGATCGNCAAATGTGAATACAACTCCCCGCATTGGTATCTTTGGCCGTTGGCACTACAAAAAGCTTGAAGAGATGCGATATGATATCTTGGACGATCTTTGGAAACACTGGGGCATTTAAGCTTAAAACTGCGGTTCAAGCCTATTGAACATTGCCAAAATTTATTTCAACAAGATCAAGATATTGATTAGATCTTAGGTTTATGAATACACTATCAGAACAGGAAATTCTTTTTTTTAAAGAAGAAGGCTATTTNGTTAAGCGGAATGTCCTTGATCCTAGACTAATGGCATATGCACGTGAACGCTTGTGGGAGGCGGCGCCTTCACAACTAAAGCGTGATCAGCTCGAAACNTGGATTGGCCCATTTGAAGAAAAGTGTGAAGATAAGATGTCGTCTCGATCTGGATACCGGTGGAATTATCGTCAACCCGGTGGGGAACCTTGGATGATTGAACTTCTACCTAAAAATCCATCGGTATGGCATATGGCGGAGCAACTACTGGGCAAAGGAACGTTGCNTGAACCAGATCGAGTTCGTGGAATTTATTGTACTTTACCCTACGGTGATGTGCCAAAAAAGTCAAGTGGTTGTCATGTCGATGGTCATCCATTTCATCTTGGTGTTGTTGGTTACATTGACGATGTTCCGCCGGAGGGTGGAGGGTTTATGGTCTGGCCGAAAAGTCACCTGAAGTTTTATTATGACTTCCATTCTCAGTACAGGACAGAACCGACTGATCAGTATGAAAAAGATCGAGCTTTTTTNAGTCAAAAGACAGGTGTTGATTGCTATGGTTGTGCTGGCGATATCGTCTTTTGGCATCATCGAATTGGCCATGCCGCTGGTCATAATTATTCGTGTCAGATTCGACAGGCGGTATTGTATGATTTCAGAAAAAAAGATATCGAACAGACGATGGAGGAATCCCCTTGTTTGAATATGTGGCGAGATTGGGTGGGTGTTGAAAATGGCACTTGATTCAAGAACTGTTCTAATTTGATAAGTTGTTTTTGAGCTACCTGTTGAGAGATAGATGTAAATTTTGCTTCAAAGAGCGTTTTAACTTCAGTTCGGCACCAATGGTCAGTAGATGACCATTGAGCATGGAATTGTTTTTTGTTCCCAAGGAATGCTTGATTACATCCAACAATTCATAGATCAGGAAATTCCGATTGCTCGAAAAATGGGCATCAAGGTCAATTCTTATCTTCCTACTAGAATTGCCCTTGATATTCCTCTTCAAGCTAACAGGAATCATCTGCATACAGCATTTGGCGGTAGTATCTATTCTGGGCTAGTTTTGACCGGTTGCTGTCTTCTCATCGGAAATTTGCGAGCGAATGATTTAGCTGGAGATGTGGTAATTCAAAGAGGCCAGGTTGAATATTATAAGCCGATAAACGATGATTTTGAAGTGGTTTGTGCTTTGGTTGACATGGCCCAGATTTCATCTTTTTTGGATAGATTTGCACGGAAGGGGAAAGCCGAAATCATGCTTAATTCCACAATTAGGGTTAGAAATGAGTTACTAGCTGAATTTACGGGCAAATATGTTGTGTTGGCTAACCATTAGCTACCGGTTTTTGAGGGAATAGCGATTTTCTCTTCAACCGTCCACTTCTTTCAATAATAGAGGTAACGTCGCATAGAACTAGATCTTTATGTAGCTAATATGGATCCTATAGATCTAAACAATTGGGTGACAAAACTTTCAGCCATGACGTTTGCCCGAGGAACTTGGGCAGAGCGTGCTGTGATTCAAATCTCTCCCCCAAAGTTAATGGAAGGGCAGTTAAGTGTTGTCTCGGATGAACTTTGTTGCCCTCCTGAATACCAGGTGAAATTTCAAGTTCCTANCCCCTCTTTCGTATCTACTTGTGTTTATAAAGGTTACCAGTCTCTGTTGGCTGAAGGGGAGAAGGTCTGTTTCTATCTTCCCGCTGAGAACGCAATTTTTGTTCCTTTCAATCATGAATGTTTAGCTAGTAAGGTTGCCCATCTCTATTCTCAAGAGGAGGTCTCTAACAAAATTTACCATCTCTATTTGACACACTCATCAAGACAGAATTCCTATTATTATCAGGTAATTAGCCGTTATGGTGGTCAAGGCAAAAGTCTTCATCAGGCAAGTCGATCCTTTTATGGTCGTCGTGATGAAGCTGAGAGAGAGTGGAATAGATTATATCGTTCTAAAATTGTAAAAGGATATAAAATCGGATGGTCTCAAGTACGTAATCAGCTCGAGCTGAAATTTCCCGTTACCTGAGTGGCTCAGTAAATAAGGGTTATTATTGTTTTCCCAATTCATAAACTGTGAATTCATGATTTTGATACAGTATGGGAAAGTTAAGTTGGTGTTCTTTTCTTACTACGGCCAATGAAGCGCCATACTTTTCTCGCAGTTGTTGGAATCGTGATTCATTGAATGATTGATAATCGCTAAGTTCTCCCATTCGTGNCCACCAAGTTTTGGCATAGCGCTCNGAGAACACGCAAGGAGCACCGTCCTTCCAGTCACCAACACTGCCTCGGCGGGAGTGAATGCGAAATCCTTTTGTCTTGGGTGGAACGAAAAATGTTGTTTCTACGGGTGTGTGTGTCTTGCACCATTGGCCCACATCAGCCCAGTTACTAGGAGGAAATTTCCCCGGAATATTGACGTAATGTGTCAATTGTCCTTTTATTAGTATCTGATCTAGCTTGTTGGAATTAAGCATTAGTAGTGTTAGAATCGTGGTGAAGATTATGCCTCCGGCAGTGAAATTTTCTGCCCTTCTTCGTTTCCAGAATTGGGTTAGTAAGCCAACCAGCTCAATGGAAATGAGTCCGGCTAATACCAGCCAGAAGACATGCCAGTTTAACGCATCAGCAAAGAATCGGCGGAAAGCCCAGATAACCGATAGCCAGATAATGCTCCCAGNAGTAAGACTGATCCAAGTGANAAAAGCTCTTCTTCTNGAGACAAAAGAAAGATCNGCAAAGTGAAAACAGNTCCACCAGCAGACTAGCGTGATACTTNCTAATGTCAGCTGATGATACGATCTACTTNCAAAAAGTGAGGCTNTNAGNGCNACTATCAATGNGCTAGCCNGCNNNCNGGNNNGNTGGCTAGCNACGCGAAGGANGGAATGAAATTTTANTGGCTGGTTGATAGGTTGACTGGGTANTGNGCTGATTGAAGGTCTAAATTTCTGATAATGCTGAAAACCCTCCCACAAGAGCCAAGCGGCGTAAATCATTGATAAATTTACAATTAGGTGGAGANCNCGTAGTACNTGTAATTGTACNATGAGCGGTAGCGGATACCATTCGACAAATACACTNCCGAAGCAGAACAATCCCGCNNAGATNAACANCACACCGAATGCCCAGNAGTCCGTCTGTGANAAGATCTNGTTGTTTGTATTGGCATGATTACCAGATTGNCCTTTGTGACGATAAAGNAGTATAACTAGCAGAATAACTGTGTAGGCAACTAGNGATAGNAAGGCTTCTCGATTCCATACGGAAATGAAGATNTAGCTATCACGTTCTTTAATAATTTCTAGCCATTGTNGGTTAGATTGGGAGAAAGGNCTTAAATCAGAGTGGTTGGCACGGTCAATTAGGAAAACGCGAATGACTAGAGGAAGTATGCAGGCTGTAAATACGACAAATGCCTTNGCCGGTATTCGCCAGCCTTGGCGAAATATNTCAATCAATAATCTGAATCCTAGNAGGCAGATTAGAGGGATTGCCGTAATCGGATGGATTAGGAAAACGACACCACAGATTATAGCNGCAAGTGTGATTCGTCCTTGAAAGTAGGGGATTAGGAAGGCAACTGCCAAAGGCATTGCTGTTGAGCGGAGAGTGAAGAAGATGTCTTGTGTAGCCGTAGCTGTTCCTCCAACAGATTTAGGAATAACAAGAAAAAGTACAGCCAGTACGGCTGCTCCGCGACTATTGAAAAGATTTATGGAAAGGTGGTAAATCGCCCAAAAAAGCGCAAAACGCGTCAGTATATAACCGAGAAAGAAGATCCAGTCCAAGGGAAAGAACCGAGCCAGCGTGGCCATTGCCGGTATCCAAAAGTTATACTCCCCTGATGGCTCATCGAACAGATAATCTTTTGGGAAGAGATCTGGGTTTACCAAACGGTCAATCATCGGGATGTAAAATGCGTGGTCGTTGAAGCCGTAACGATAGCCGTTGATNGCTAATCCTACAGTGGAAGTTAATAGAAGGAATACGATTACCCAGGGTTGCTTTTCGATTCGGATATTATTGGTTTGAGTTGACATNCTCATCCCTTGAACTCAGAGNAATTANGTTGGAAAGCTATCTCTTGNTCTATTCCAATGTTTAAATANCGTCNCTNGCATGTNTNTTCTTGNTCTAATTATTCGTATCCACGGTTNGCAAATGAACACTCGATTTTATAGAATTCTGATTTCTACCGNTNCTTCCAGNGACNCATTTGTTATGCATTAGGGAGAACNTAACAATAATCTACGCTGGTAAGTAGTTCAAGAACTGCCCATATTCCAACAGCATAATACTTTCGTCTCATTCGATAAACTGNTTAAAGACTGAAGTAGGGNGNAAANNGAGNAANGNTGCTNCTGCTTTCNGNAGCTGAAAACGTATTTGTCAAAACTTCGAGTTTTTTTGATTAGTAAAACTCATACTTACTCGATNGCTCTTGTAGNNTGAAGGGGTAACTCAATCAAAATNTCCTCCATTCCGAAGATNTTTGGGANATAGCCTNAANGNCCAGATACATCTTAGTTTTGATGGATTGCATCTCGTATTAGNTCAATTAAGTGTAGCGGTTCTTTCCCTGTACCNTGNTTAATCTGTTCGCGACAAGAGACACCCGAGACTGCCACTTCAAAGTCTCCGTTCTTGGANCTAATCTGGTCGAAAAGACGGAGCTTTCCAATCTTCATTGATAGATCATAGTGTTCGGTTTCGTAGCCGAACGAACCTGCCATGCCACAGCAACTGGAGTCAATCACTTCAACATTGTAGCCTGATGGCAGACCTAGCACTTTTGACGATGGTTGGATGCCAACTAGTGCACGTTGATGACAATGTCCGTGAAGAAGAATTTCCTTTGGATTCTCTGTAAAATTTAGATCCAGTTCATCCTTTTCATGGCAGTTTACAATAAACTCCTCAATCATAAAGGTGTTTTCAGCCACTAGTTTGGATCTGTCTCCAGGAATCAGATCGACATAATCGTCGGTCAATGTTGAAATACAACTGGGTTCGCAACCAATGATTGGGATACCTTGTTCAACATAAGGCAACAGGCAGTCGATATTATATTGGGCATTTTCGATAGCTTGCCTGATCATGCCTTTCGAAATCATGGGACGCCCGCAGCATTTCTTCTGAGATAGGATGATGTCAAAACCTGCCGCTTCTAACACTTCAACTGCGGCTTTTCCAACCTGTGGATAGTTGTAGTTCATGAAAGTATCGTGGAAAAGAACCACTGTCTTAGATCTCAAGGGCATTTCTTTTTCTGTCTGGCGATCAGTAAACCATTTCTCGAAGGGCTGGCGGACGAAATTTGGCAGTGATCGACGCTGGTCAATACCAAATAGCTTTGCTGCCATCCATTTGGAAATTTCTGTATTCATCATCCAGTTCGATATTGGTGCTAATGCCGAACCAATTGCACTCAATTGGGCTATATTACCAAACAGCAAGTTTCGTAGCGGGAGACCATGCTGATCATAATATTGGGCTAAAAATTCGTACTTAATCTTAGCCATGTCTACGTTGGAAGGACATTCCGATTTACAAGCCTTACACTCTAAGCAAAGATCTAGGACTTCATAGAGTGATTTGTTCGTAAAATGATCGTGTGGTAATGTGCCNGAAATGATGTTCCTGAGTGCGTTGGCGCGTCCGCGAGTGCTATGCTTCTCTTCTCGTGTCCCCACGAAGGATGGGCACATGGTTCCTGTCAGTGTCTTTCGGCAAGCGCCTACTCCGTTGCACATTTCAATGGCGCGACCGAATCCTCCTTGACTGGAAAAGTCAAAGTAAGTGTCAATCTGGATAGTGTTATATTTGGGACCAAACCGAAGATTTTCCGTCATTGGTGGCGCATCCACAATCTTACCTGGGTTCATAATACCTGTTGGATCAAAAGCTTGTTTGATCTCTCGGAAGGCTTGATAGATCTCAGGGCCGAACATACTTTTGATCCATTCGCTACGCACGTGTCCATCACCGTGCTCCCCACTCATGGCACCTCCCAGTTCTATCAGTAGATCTCGGACCTGACTAGCAATGGAGTGCATTTTTTTGATATCCGATTCAGATTTGAGATTAATCACTGGACGATTGTGTAAAAGCCCAACGCTAGCATGGGCATANTAAGCCGCTGTTGTGTCATGATCCTCGACGATCTTAGCAAAACGGCGAACATATTCTGGTAAATGCTCAATCGGTACAGCGGCATCCTCTACGAACCCTACTGGTTTATGGTCGCCTTTCATACCCATTAGCAAACCGAGTCCTGCTTTCCGTGTTTCCCAGACTTTGGCCTTTTGGTCTGCGGTTAAGCATCGGACAAAAGCGTATCCTAACCCTAATGATTTCATCTTTTTCTCTAGAACTTCGAGTTGATTTAACAGTTCTTCTTCCGTTTNACCATAGAACTCAACTGCTAGGATTGCTTCAGGGTCGCCTTGAATAAAGTTGCTGACNCGCGAAAATTCAAGGGACTCTTTAGTCATTTTGATGATAGAGTCGTCTATTAATTCAACGGCAGTTGGATGACATTCGAGAATTGGCTGAACTGCCTCCATTGCCTCGATNANAGTCTCAAAATGAATGACGTTAAGTGTTGTCATCTTGGGTGTTGGTACAAGATTAATTTTAGCTTCGGTCACGGTGGCTAAGGTGCCCTCCGACCCCACGATTATCTTGGCCAGATTGAATGGTCGCTCGTTATCGCATCCATCTCTTCGGTATGGTGTGACCTCTTTTGATCCAGCATTTGGTATGAACTCATCGAGATTATAGCCTGCCACCCGCCTCAGGATTCGTGGATACCTTGAACGAATTTCTTCTTTGTTTTCCTCAGCTAGGCGGCAGATTTCACGATAGATGTNGGCTTCGTTGGTATTACCTTCTTTTTTGTCTTTTAGTCNGGCTAGTGAGATTGGTTCNGCTACAATCTCCTCGCCATTGGAAAGGATTAGATCAAGTGACATTACATGATCGATTGTTTTTCCGTAGATCACCGAATGGGATCCAGCCGAGTTGTTTCCAATGGTTCCTCCGACGCAGGCACGGCTGCTGGTAGCCACGTCTGGTGCGTACATCAAGCCATGTGATTTTAAGTGGTGATTCAGTTCATCCAGAACAATACCGGGTTGAACTTTCGCCCAGTTTTCCTCCACGTTGACCTCGATAATCTTGTTCATATACTTGGATGTATCGATGACAATGGCTTTCCCAACGGTTTGCCCCGCCAAACTGGTCCCACCACCACGAGGAAGAACCGGTACATTTTGATCATAACAAATTTGAATTGTCCTCAGTATGTCGGTCTTATGGAGTGGGATGACCACACCAATGGGTTCGATCTGATAAAGACTGGCATCTGTGCTATAAAGTGCCTTGGAATACAGATCAAATCGGACTTCCCCTTCAATCTGTTCAGATAAGAGTTGTTGGAGTAAACTGTTCATATCTATCCTTTGAATTTTATTCCCGAATAAGTTGTCCAATATCCCTAGACTGTCTATTACAGTACCACATTTCCTCATTGTAAATGGTTAGTTCATTGGCTCCTCTATGCAAACTTGAATAGATTTACTCGTGAGGCTTCGGCACGTAAACTCTGGTTAATGCTAGTGTGATTAAGAGTGATAATGAAAAAATCGGACGGAGAAAGGGTAATATCGATATGATCTCGATTCTATCTGGTAGGTTTGAAATAAGCTGACACTGGTTAGGAATTAGAGACCCGAAAGATGCTCAGTATGTTCATCGAGTGCAACTGAATGCCTTTTCGCATTCATCTATGAGGTAGTTGGTAGACAAAAAAGCATTTGGTCAGTTTTGGGGAGTATACTAAGCTTGTTTCAAGCATGTACCATCTAGTCGATAACGGTGATCCGTGTGGGGTGCCGCCCTACCACTTTATGGATAGGATATTTGGAATCCGAAAGTCTTTATTTTTGATGTCCTTCCGCATATTCTCACTTGGAGTTCTTAATCGTACCCCACGTAATTGAGAGTTTCTCGTCCGCATTAACAGCCTGTTGTAAGTCCCCCTTCTTTTACTTCCGCCACAGTTTTAGCCAAGTCATGAGCCTCTTTTTCATCCCCAGGACCAAAAGCAACCCAGTAAACAATTGGTTCACTGGTCTAATTTTTCAGTTGTTTTCCTAATGCTTTATGATCAAGATCCATTCGACCATCAGCCTGCCAACCGCCCCATTCCCCTAGCCATTATACCAGTGGATCCGTCGCATAGAGTGCGGAAAATCCACCCTTAGTCCAAAAAGTATTATGAGCAAAGGGGCCATTATTTCCTTTACTATCCCACTTCTTTCTTCCTTTGATGGGAGATCTGACTTCGTACATCGGTTTATGGCCATCAGAAAAGGACACGACAGCTTTTTTGGCTTTTACGGTTACTTCATGCTTAATTAGAGGTGTCCCATCCCAAAAAGTAGCAACGCAAATATACTCTTTGGAAGCACCGTCATCGGAAACGAACTTTATTTTTGCCATTGATCTCGTTTGATCGAGTATCTCGAAGTCAACAAGGCCACCCCAATCTTTCCAACCAGCATAGTTGGCGGAATGATAGAGTCGACGTCCTTGAGGCGCCTCAAAAAGCGGTGAACCTCCAACAAAAGCTACGGCATATCCCATTTGTGCTCCTATCTTCCAATGGACCTTATAGGTATCCGTTTTTGCCATCGACTTCAACAACTGCCGAACTGGAATTTGTCCATATCATAAGGAGCACTAGTAGGAAAATTGAGAAGAACAGTACCTTCTTCATAGTAACTTTTTCCTTTATTTAGCAATTTACTTTAGGATAGAATTTGAGGATCCCACAACTGAATCTAACTAGTTTCAGTCTAAAGCCTGTTTCTACCGAATATCTTTAATCGCACCCCACGTAATTGAGAGCTTTTCGTCCGCATCAACAGCCTCAGGTTGTAAATCTCCATCTTTTACTTCTGCCACAGTTTCGGCCAAGGCATGTGCCTCTTTTTCACCACCTACACCAAAAGCGACCCAGTAGACAAGCGGGTCACTGGTCTGACCTTTTTTCAGTTGTTTGCCCTGACCATCTTGTACGAGGTCCATCCGAGTGCCGTGCAATCTGGCTTGGGCTGTTGGGTATATGGCGTAAAGAGCGGAAAAATTACTATCTCGAAAGAAAGCGTTATGAGCAAAAGGGCCTTTATCTCCTTTACTATCCCACTTTTTCATATCATCAACAGGTGTGACTTCGTACATCGGTTCGTGACCGTGAGAGAACGATGCAACAGCTTTCTTGGCTTTTACGGTTACTTCATGCTTGATCAGAGGTGAACCATCCCAAAAAGTAGCAACGCAAATATACTCTTTGGAAGCGCCATCATCAGAAACAAATTCTACCTTAGCCATT
>NZUQ01000020.1 GCA_002697225.1 Candidatus Poribacteria bacterium | reverse complement strand
AATTGACACTCAAACTCAGCAGGCTCAAGAATTGACTCAGGGTCAAACCGAACTGGAATCCGCTAGTGAAGAACTTCAATCGCAATTAGAGACTAAAACCGAATTGATTGCTAAGCTGGAAGACGATGTTGCAACCTACAGCAAACAAATACTTGACAAAGAACAACAAATTCAAGGATTNACTCAGGCNAAACGAGACGCTGACTCAGANGTNAAAAAGTCCAAAAACAAANTCGACNAGCAGGAGGAAAAGTACCAGANNCTTATTNAAAATCAAGCCAAAATCAATTCCGATAAAGAANCTATTGAGGAACACCTTGAGATAGAAAACNAAAAGACTCAAACGCTTGAGAAACACATCGAAAATCAANTGCAACAAACTCAGGAGCTAGAGGCTAAAATTGAGNANTTAACACAAGATAAGGGAGAANCTAGCTCCNCCGTCGAAAAGATGCAAGCCGAAATTGANACTCAANCTCAGCANGNTCAANNNTTGACTCAGGNTCAAACCGAACTGGANTCCGCTAGTGANGAACTTCAATCGCAATTAGANGCTAAAACCNAATTGATNGCTAAGTTGGAAGACGANGTTAAAAATCACANACANCAAATTAATGACAAAGAANAGNAAATTCTGGAATCAACTCAGGCAAAAGCTCAAGCCGAGGNCAAGTTTNCGGAACTTCAGAATTCGTTCGATTTACAAACCCAACAAGTCCAAGATTTGATCANAACTCAACTAGACACAGAAGTNTTAGAAGGGCATTTGANTAACACACTTGAAGTTAGCCAAAAACGAATTGAGCAATTNGAGGCTGATATTGATTCATATATCCAACAGATCAATGAAAAGGATATGTTACTTGANGAACTAAATANAGAGNAGNTCGANCTCAAAGAAGAAATTNAAAATTCNGATAGAATGCTNCAAAACGCTGCAANTATGTACAAAAAGCAGAACAAAANGCTNANAGAAGCAAAGATAGAANTGCGAAAACGCCAAAGTCAGGATGTCATTTCGCGGTGAGAGTTGAATTTCCTGCATCTATCTTTACCAAAATGAAGAAAAAACNAAAANACTATTTTNTCTTTGGNGTTGGNAGCCTCGATTTCGACTCTTGAACAACAAGAATCAGATCAATAGCATCCGCCTCACTACCGTTACTCACCGATACTAGTACCGGAAATTCAGCGACATTTTGATTTTCCTTTCTGATCATTTGTACCGTCTTCAAACTTGGCCTCCAAGTTAGCGTGTTCCCATCAACATTGGCACCTATTGGTATAGAGATATATGTATATTTCAGGTGTTCCGCGGGNANNCCTTCGACNGAAAATTCCAAGCGTGTTTCCTTGCCTTCACGGACATTAAACTTAATTGGTATCAGGTTGCCATTTTTGTCAAAGTNACGATTAATCACCTTGCCATTAATATAGGATATTCTNGGAGGNAGATTATGTTTCCACACNAATAATTGTACANAATGGNTAGATATNCCNGTGAATATAACGGTTGCCTCTCCAACTTGGTGTATCAATGGAACCCACTCAAATATCNGTGTTTTCGGATCATATTTTGCGCCATATGGCTTTGCTTGAATCTTATCCAACTTCCTCGTAGTTTTAAGTTTGAAAATTTGACCCACCTCAACAAAATACGGTTGCTTTCGTACTATATCCATAAGGAAAATTGGNANGTCACGCTTAACNNTCTCGGGNNNATCAGCCAGGTTTNNCGANGCTTCTGNTAACATCTTAGGAGAAGGGNCCANNAANTGCGTCACTTTATTATTATCTTGGTCNGAGATTGGGTTGNGTNTACTNGGCACTATTACTTGCGAAGTTNTTTTGCTATTTGGCTTNGGCGGNATATCTTCTGANGTTTGNCTTCTNCTAGATTGNAACGAGCCTAAATCACTTCCATCGGANGCTANACCAATCATTGGTGATCTTNCCCTAAGTCCNTAATCATCCAATTTTTCATTTATGAACATCGGATCCACNGACAAATCTGTCAACGGTTTTCTCANCTTGCTGTAATNATNCTGACTATTTCTCCAAACATTATTATGACCGATACCAAGAACCGTNGTAGNTTTACCATTANGATTTANCTCAATTCCAATTCCATTCAAAACGATAATATTATTTTCAATAANTNCTTGANTATCANTCGAAATACCTGTAGAACGGTTGCCAGCAATTGTATTGTGAAGGATCTGTAAACCCTCTTCAANNCCCTCTANATNCACACCGCCTTTGTTATTTCNGANAATNGTGTTACCTCTNATNACACTACTCCTACAATTCTTAAGGAGAATTCCTTGTTGACCGTTTTCAGATATTAGATTCGCCGTAATTCTCAACTCTGAATTTGANGCACTAAGACCNGTTAGTTGATTCTTTTTTACAACGTTATTATGAATGACTACTTTTGAATTTGCGGTTATGTAAACTCCGGCATAGAAACCACCAATAACTTCACAGTTCTGTAGGGTCACTTCCGAATTGAAAAACCATGTTGTTGAGCGTTTTCCTATCCCCGTGTATGCGATCGTCATATTGCTGATTACAGTTTTTTTCACTGATTCGGCATAAAGNACTAGATTCGGACCATCAAATTCAAGATACGTTTTATCTTTTCCTGCNCCTCGAATATTAATATTCTTTCTCTTTATAAGAATTGATTCGCTATACCTTCCAGAGGCAACTGCAATCGTATCCCCATGCTTCGCCACGTCAATTGCGGCTTGAATCCGATTAAAATCGCTTGTAGCACTCTTGCTAACCAGAATCGTTTTTGCTTCTATCCCAAGACAAATCACTAAAAATGCTAGCAGGAGGCAAGGAATTCGCAGAAAAACATTATAACGACTAAACATATGGTTCCTATTGACTATCTTGAGCTAGGTATGATAGCATTGCTNGGATTTTATTTCTAATGAGTTTCCTAAGGGTGAGAAATTATGAGATCTGTTGGTATAGAAAACAGTGTGACATCGCTTGCTCTTACAACACATCAAGCAAATAACGAACAATATCAACATTCGGCTGACGAAGCTGAAAACTTTGTCAATGAAAGCACAGCCCCCACCGCCTCACCCCCAGAAGAAGGTCCTCCCCCCCAAGCAAATCCCCAAGAGGCAAACTCAAGACGAACTCCCGCGCAAGAAGGGGTATCTACTCAATCGGAGCCTAAAGAGGATATACAACCTCAAGAAACAGGAAAAAACTTGGATGTTCGAGCCTGACACCTATGAATTAGTCACTTGCAATCTATAGGTCGATTGAATTCCTCATCTAGCTAATTACAGGATCCCATACTTATCAAAAACACATTTAACCGTTGCTCCTGCTTTTAATTCCTGTCGGATATAATTTTCTCCGTTTACTTTATCAAAAGCAGCTAAAACAATTTGCTCTTCTGTTTGCTGAGGAACAACGACTATTCCATCATAATCACCAAACACAACATCACCCGAAACTACTCTAACCCCACCACACTCGATTGGAGTGTTAAAGTTGACAACATCACCACGTCCTTTAGAATCCAATGGAGATATTCCCGTTGCAAAAACAGGGAATTGCATATCCATGATCGCTTTGCAATCCCTAACAAACCCATCGATAATAGCCCCACTTGCTCCNCGAGCGACTGATGCTGTTGAAAGNANTTCTCCCCAAAAACTGTATCGNTCAGATCCATTGGTTGAACANACTAAGACCTCGTTAGGCTTCAAGCTATCTACTGCCTCAATTTCCATCTTGTANGGTTGATCCGGAATTTCGTAGACATCNATACANAGCACAGTCATNACACGGCCAACGNCNANNGCNTTGTCATATAACGGACGTATTTTATGTGACATAACCTGATTGCGATAACCAGCATCATCAAGGACATCAGATATCACAGAAGAATACANCCTATCCGCCATCAAAGAGAAGAGTTGTTCATCANTTTCCCATTCTAACATGCTTAAATCACCCCAATATTGTGCATGGTGTGATGTAGNATTTCTGTGTTCTCTTCTGACATNGGCACAAGNGGAAGCCGCATGCGCCCATTCAGNCTTCCCATTATNTGAAGCGCTGTTTTGACNGGAATTGGATTCGTATCAATAAAAAGATCTATGGACANTTGAAGGGTTTCGAGATGGATTNTCTGGGCAGCTTGAATGTCACCTGATTTAAANGTATTACAGAGGNCTGAGACTTCTTTNGGCATCACATTTGCCAAAACGGAAATNACTCCACAGCCTCCCACTGATAAAATCGGCAAAGTATTAATATCATCACCAGAGAGGAGAGCAAAATCCTGCCCGCATAATTGCACTGTTTGACTGGCACGACTGAGTTGCCCAGTCGCTTCTTTCAAACCAACGATATTCGGATGGACCGATAAATCTGCTAGCGTCTCAGGTAAAAGATCTGTCCCTGTACGTCCTGGAACATTGTAGATAACAATCGGTATATCAACAGCATTCGCAATCTCCATAAANTGNGCTTTCAAACCATTTTGCGTTGGTTTATTATAATATGGGGTAATAACTAAGGCACCATCCGCTCCCACATCTTTGGCATGNTTTGTCAATCGNAGAGCTTCAGCCGTTGAATTTGANCCAGATCCCGCTATTGTTTTAACGCGTCCATCAACCGTCTTGACAGTNANTTCTACGACACGATCATGTTCTTCGTGGGACAGCGTTGGAGATTCNCCGGTNGTACCACANGGAACAATTCCGTGAGTTCCNTTTTCGATTTGGAANTCAATCAATTCTTGTANCTTTTCCTCATCTAACGATCCGTCATCTTTAAATGGAGTCACAATTGCGACAAAAGATCCTTCAAACATTTTACATCCTCCCATAAACACTTCAGGACACTGATTTAGTATTTCCAAGCAGATTCTGAAATTTGGCCTTCGCAGATGAAACGTGCGTCCCCTTCAAGGTAGATATCCTGAACTTCACCACCAGCTAAATTGAAATAAACTGTTAAAGGAAACCCACTTAATGTATTCACTTTAACAGGCGAGGAGACCTTCCCGTTTACCGCCAAAATAACTACACCTGCTACCGATCCAGTACCACAGGCAAAGGTTTCATCCTCAACTCCTCGTTCGTATGTGCGAACATCAATTTCCNGATTGGATCTTACTTGNACAAAGTTGGCNTTTGTACCAGCTGGTTCGAAATCTTTATGATATCGGATTTGGNTTCCAACNTAAGTAACATCTATCTCNTCAAGTTTTTCAACCAAGAACACTACATGTGGAACACCAGTATTGGCAAAGCTAACATTATGAACTCCATCATTCAGCTGTAGCGGAAAGNTCAATCGCACTTGAGTTGGATTACCAAGACGAACTCTCACATTTGACTTGATAACTTCAGATTGGTAAATACCTACCTTCGTCTCAAAACACATCTTATCAGGCGCAATTCCGTTTAAATAAGCAAATAGTGATATACATCGAGCGCCATTGCCGCAAGTTTCAACTTCCTTACCATCAGAGTTGAAGTAACACATTTTGAAATCAGCAAGATCCGACTCCTCAACCAGTAGAACACCATCAGCTCCAATCGAAACTCGCCGTTGACAAATTTTCCGAAGAAAATTTGTCAACTCATGTGGAATAATCGAATCGCGGTTATCGATAACAACGAAGTCGTTCCCCGCTCCACTCATCTTCACGAAAGGAATTCGGATCATTTTGTAATCAAAGGCAATGCATCATTTTCCGCTTATTATAGGTTTAGGCTCTATGAGTGTCAAGCGAAATGCTGGCCAGTAGAAACACAGAATTTCTGAATATCATCTTGCGTTAAAGACGTGATTGTGATACACTTGGTTTTGGGTAGAAAAGTTTTCTCTTTTAATCTAATCCNGTGAGNTTAGGAANGGGANNTGTNTCGTTTTNTCGNATANCGCCAAATNTTATTTTTTGTTCNCCTCACCACTNNNNTTGGTGGGGTTTTTTTTTGGATTAAATTATGAAAACCGAAATGAAAGCNGAAGCAATTNTAANTTTNATCGAAGAAATTGGAATACTAAAAAGCCTACCAAGAACCGGCTGGCTCATACATGGAATTAAAAATGGGGAGAGTATTGCTGATCACTGCTATCGAATGACACTCCTATCAATGCTATTAGCTGATACACTCGTTGCAAAGGGCATGAAACTCGACACTGAAAAGGTCATGCGATTATCATTGTTGCATGAGATTGCTGAAGCTCGAATTGGTGATATCCCTTTTACCGTACTCACTTATATCCCTGAAGAAGTAAAAGAAATAGGAGAAAGAAAGGCTGTCACATCCATGCTCGAGAAATTCGGGAGTATAGGAAAATGGTACCAAGAACTNTGGGAAGAATTCGAGCAAAACGAAACAATTGAGGCTAAGCTCGTCCGTGCTGCGGACAAACTTGAACTGATGATTCAAGTTCTAGAATATGAAAAACTCGGCTATCAATCCCTAAATCAATTCTGGGAAAATGACTGGAACCAACGAGGTTTTGACATTAGTCCGTTAATACAAGAAATTATGGAACTCCTTACAAAGAAAAGAACATAGACGAAAAAAACATGCGCGAAAAAGCAAAAGTAATGACAGAGGAGGAAATACGAAGAGTTTTAGTTCGGATTTCCCATGAAATATTAGAAAAAGACCACAATGCGATCAATGATCTTGTCCTAATCGGTGTCAAAAGCCGAGGAGATCATCTTGCCTACCGAATTGCAAAAATCATCGANCGAGTAGAAGGAGTTAAAGTACCAGTTGGAATTATTGATGCCAATCTATACCGAGATGACATCAATCTTCACACTGCAAAAATCACAGTGAGCAAAACTGATATCCCCTTTGACGTAGCGGGCAAATGGATCATTCTGGTTGACGATGTTTTGTATACAGGTCGCACCATACGGGCTTCCATGGAAGCGGTAATGGATTTTGGCCGCCCCGCCGTCATCCAACTGGCGGTTTTAATCGATCGTGGACATCGCGAACTACCAATTGCTGCGGATTATGTAGGAAAAAACATTCCAACTTCTACTAGGGAGATTATTCGGGTAGATCTAGAGGAAGAAGGCAATACAGATCTAGCAATTATCTATGAGACAGATTGATTNATGAAACGAANCTTNATTAAAAATGGTCGGNTGCTTGACCCCAAGAATTCNATAGATCAAATTTGCGANCTATANATAGAAGGCGGAAATATCAGCCANATAGGTATAGATCTAAATATTTCGGCTGATCAANTCATTGAGGCAAAAGACCTAATCGTAACACCAGGTTTAGTGGATATGCATGTACACTTACGAGAACCAGGNTTTGAATATAAAGAAACAATTGCGACAGGAACGAGATCTGCTGTAGCCGGAGGATTTACCACCGTAGCCTGCATGGCCAATACAAAACCAACTATAGATTCACCCGATTTAGTTGATTTTATTCATTTGCAAGCAAAGGAATATGGATCGGCGAATGTTTTGCCCATTGGAGCTATCACCAAAGATCTCGATGGAAAATTGATAACAGATTGGCGATCGCTGATCGAAGCTGGGGTTGTGGCTTTATCAGATGATGGAAAAACTGTGATGGATGCGTCCATTATGTGGAACGTGCTGGTGTTAAGCGCTGAGATGGGCTTCCCAGTGATTGATCATTGTGAGGAACACAATCTGACAAAAGGTACAGTAATGAACCTCGGCAAGATTTCGCTGGAACTCGGATTACCAGGACAATCAAATGCGGCAGAAGAGATAATCATTGCACGTGATTTACTTCTGGCAGAGCAAACAGGTGGGCATGTACATATTGCCCACGTTAGCACTGAAGGTGGTGTAGACTTGATACATTGGGCAAAACAACGGAAGATCTGTGTAACTGCTGAGGCCTGCCCACATCACTTTACAATTACTGACGCTGAAGTTGTAGATCACGGTGCAAAGGCGAAAGTTCACCCACCGCTACGAACTCAAAAGGATGTTGAAGCTATCATTCATGGCTTAGCCGAAGGAATAATTGATACCATTGCCACAGATCACGCTCCACATGCCTCGTTTGAAAAAGATCGAGGCATGCAGGAAGCGCCTGCCGGTATTATCGGCCTAGAAACCAGTGTTCCGCTAGTTCTAACAAAATTGGTGAATACTGGAAAATTGGAGTTAAATGACGCTATAGCAAAAATGACACACATTCCATCGGAGATCCTAGGTATTGATCGGGGCACGCTTTCAGTTGATGCTGTAGCAGATGTGACCCTAATTGATCCGAAAAAGCTACAGATAGTTGATTCGGATCAATTTGAATCTAAAAGTAAAAATACACCTTTCGACGGTTGGGAATTGGAAGGATGGCCAGTGATGACAATCCGTGGAGGAGAAATTATGATGTCAAAGATTAAGGGTAACAGATGAAAGCAATTCTGGCACTTGCCGATGGCACCACATTTGAAGGAGAGAGTTTTGGCGTAACGGGTGAAACAATAGGCGAAATTGTATTTAATACTAGTATGACGGGCTATCAAGAGATTCTTACGGACCCTTCCTATAAAGGCCAGATTGTTACAATGACCTATCCCCTAATAGGAAATTATGGATGGAATAAATTTGATACTGAATCTGCTAAGCCACAAGTAGAGGGATTGATAGTTCGAGAATATAGCCAATACCACAGTAACTGGAGAGCTGAAGGAAATTTGGGTGACTACCTGATGGAGCACGGCATCGTAGGAATCCATGGAATCGACACACGAGCGCTTACCAAACGACTCCGGACTAATGGTGTTATGGAAGGAGCCATCTCAACAGAAAACTTAAGGTCAGAACTATTGGTTAAAAAAGCTCAAAATTTCGGAGGCATAGAAGGGAAAGATCTGGTAAAAAAAGTGACGTGTACTAGCATTTACCAATGGGAGAACCCAACTCAAAAGAAACATCGTGTGGTCGCAATTGATTTCGGCATAAAACACAATATTTTGCGGATGCTACAAAAACATCACTGCGAATCACTAGTTGTTCCAGCAAAAACGTCGGCTGATGAAATTCTTGCTATGGATCCAGACGGGATTTTTCTATCAAATGGGCCGGGCGATCCAGATGCTATTGATTATGGTGTAAAAACAATTCGAAGCCTAATCGGGAAAAAACCGATTTTTGGCATATGTCTTGGTCATCAACTAATGAGTCTAGCGATTGGAGCTAAAACTTTTAAACTTAAATTCGGACATCGTGGAGGTAACCACCCAGTACAGGACATTGACACAAAACAGATTGAAATTACTTCACAGAACCACGGTTTCTGTGTGGATATCGATTCACTCCCAAATTCAGCCAAAATCACGCACATCAACCTCAATGACCAGACACTTGAAGGTATTGAGCTTACCGACAGTCCAACTTTTTCTGTCCAATATCACCCTGAGGCCTCTCCTGGACCACACGATGCAAGCTATCTATTCCAAAAATTCAGCGACTTAATGTCCAAAGATTATGCCTAAAAGAACTGATATACAGAGGATTCTAATTATCGGATCTGGACCAATTATTATTGGTCAAGCCTGCGAATTTGATTACTCTGGTACTCAAGCATGCAAAGTCCTCATAGAAGAAGGTTATGAAGTCATTCTCGTCAACAGCAATCCAGCAACCATTATGACCGACCCTGAAGTTGCCAACCGAACCTATATCGAACCGATTACAGCCGATGTGGTCGAATCAATCATTGCCAAAGAACAGCCGCAAGCTTTGCTTCCCACACTTGGTGGACAAACTGGGTTGAATGTTTCTGTTGAACTCGCTGAAAATGGAGTTTTAGACCAATATAACGTCGAACTGATTGGAGCTAAACTACATGCTATTAAAAAAGCGGAAAACCGGGCATCATTCAAACAATCAATGCTGAATATCGGACTTGATATACCGCAAAGTGGGATTGCTCATTCTGTTGAAGAAGCAATGAATATTATTGATGATATCGGCTACCCCGCAATCATTAGGCCAGCATTTACCCTTGGCGGAGCAGGCGGAGGCATTTCATATAACGTTGAAGAATACCGGGAAATGGTCGCCCACGGAATATCAATAAGCCCTGTAAACGAAGTATTGATCGAAGAATCGGTAATTGGTTGGAAAGAGTTTGAACTGGAAGTTATGCGTGATAGAGCAGATAACGTGGTGATTATCTGCTCTATTGAGAACTTGGACCCGATGGGTATACATACTGGTGATAGTATCACCGTCGCACCAGCCCAAACTCTAAGTGACAGGGAATACCAAGAAATGCGGAATTCCGCGATTAAGATCATTCGTGAGATTGGAGTCGAGACTGGTGGTTCTAATATACAATTTGCGGTAGATCCAGAGAGCGGTAGACAGATTGTCNTAGAGATGAACCCACGTGTCTCTCGCAGTTCTGCCCTTGCTTCTAAGGCGACAGGATTTCCAATAGCAAAGATTGCAGCCAAACTGGCAGTAGGATACACACTGAACGAAATCCCAAACGACATTACCAAGAAAACTCCAGCTTCTTTCGAACCTACAATTGATTATGTTGTGGTAAAAATTCCTCGATGGGCTTTTGAAAAGTTTCCTGGAGCAGATCAAACACTAACCACAAGAATGAAATCCGTTGGTGAAGCAATGTCAATAGGTCGAACATTTAAGGAAGCCTTGCAGAAAGGATTACGTTCACTGGAAACGGGGTGGTCTGGACTCGATAACCATCCGCTTGAAAAATTACCTCTTTCGGAGATCCCCAGTAAGCTGACAATTCCAAATATTGAACGCCTTTTCTACATTAAACAGGCTTTACGACTCGGGATGTCAATTGATCAACTATATGACTACACTCAAATAGACCCGTTTTTTCTGTACAATATCAAGGAGATTGTTGATTTTGAAAATGTGCTTGCAGAAGGCAAAGATCCGATACTAGTGCATAAGGCAAAACAACTTGGGTTTTCAGATAAGCAGATTGGTGAAATATGGAAAATGCTCGAAGTAGAAGTACGTGAAATGCGCAAAGAACTAGGCATCGAGGTGACATTTAAAACAGTGGACACTTGTGCAGCCGAATTCGAAGCTGAAACTCCCTACTACTATTCAACCTATGGAATTGAGGATGAAGTACAACCGAGCAAAAAGAAGAAGATTATGATTCTAGGTGGAGGACCGAACCGAATTGGACAGGGAATTGAGTTTGATTATTGCTGTGTCCATGCAGCTCTGGCTCTTAAAGAAGACGGATATGAAACGATCATGGTCAACAGTAACCCCGAGACGGTAAGCACTGACTATGATATATCCGATCGACTCTATTTTGAACCTCTCACGTTTGAAGATGTAATGAATATTTTTGACAGGGAAAATGTTGATGGAGTGATCGTTCAATTCGGNGGGCAAACGCCANTAAACTTNGCCATGCANTTAAAAGAAGCCGGAGTACCGATCATTGGCACCGATCCNCAAGATATAGANNGGGCNGAAAATCGNAAACTTTTTAAGGAAATGATTGACAAAATCGGTGCTNANCANCCACCAAGTGGGGCTGCAACATCTNTTGAGGATGCAATTCCAATTGCNAATAGCATTGGCTACCCAGTATTNGTNCGCCCTTCTTTTGTACTAGGTGGTCGGGCCATGAAAATTGTTTATGGGCAAGAGATGCTTGAAGGCTATATTAAGTCAGCGGTAGAAGCTTCCTCTGACCACCCGGTACTCATAGATAAATACCTAGAAGATGCTATTGAGGTGGACGTTGATGTAATCTCTGATGGGAAACTAACCCTGGTTGGTGGTGTCATGGAGCATATTGAAGAAGCTGGTATACATTCGGGAGATAGTGATTGCGTGTTACCACCTTATACGCTAGTTGAAGAACAGATCAATCAGCTGAAGCAATATAGCTATGACTTAGCAGAGGAACTCAATGTAAAAGGATTAATGAACGTTCAGTTTGCAATCAAAAACGATAATATTTTTGTCCTTGAAGTCAACCCTAGAGCTTCTCGTACTATACCATTCGTTAGTAAAGCAATAGGTGTCCCATTAGCGAAAATCGCATCTCAAATTATGGCAGGAAAAACCTTACAAGAAACTGGTTTCACACAGGAGATTGAGCCAGATTACTTCAGTGTAAAGGCACCTGTTTTTCCATTTGACCGATTCCCCGGTACAAACTCTGAGCTCGGTCCCGAGATGAAATCAACTGGGGAAGTAATGGGAATAGATTATAATCTAGACCAAGCTGTAGCAAAAGCGCAAAAAGCTTGCGGATCTAATCTACCTTTAAAAGGAAAGGTATTTATAAGTGTAAGAAACCGGGATAAACGTTCAGTAATCTTTATTGCCAGAAAATTATACGAAATGGGCTTTCGCATGATAGCTACCCATGGCACAGCAAAAGTACTTCGCCGCAGCGGCATGGAAACTGAGCTGGTCCACAGCATTGGAAAAGGACGCCCTACAATTTACGACTATGTCAAGAACAACGCAATTGATCTAATTATTAATACGCCAACTGGTTACATAAACCGACCTAATGAACAACTAATCCGACAAATGGCTATTGATTACAATATTCCAATATTTTCAACAATTCCGGGAGCTTCAGCCGCAGTAAATGCGATCGCCGCGCTCAGGTATAAGAGAATCTCTGTCACCGCTTTGCAAGATTACTATTAATAACTTGGAGAAAAAATGGCAAACAATCAAATTGAAGAAGAAATAGACCCACGGATTATAGGAGCTCTTGATGATGTATTGGAGGAACTCAGCTTCGATGCTGACCAGCAAGTTAGGGTTGTACGAACTTATGATGATCGAGAGGTGATTATCATTCAGCCTAATGCTTTTACTATATCCCGAATATATGCCACCGGGAGACCTGACGGTCGAAAACCTCAAGGCTTTGAATCCTATCACTCATATTTATGTAAAAAACTTGACGAGCATGAGAGGCAGCATGGAAGCGATGAAGGCTTCAGTATGGAGACAGAAGAATGGCAAATGCTGTTTGATGAATGTTATGATCGTTATATCCGTTACCTTCTTTTTGCAGGCATCAAAAGATGGACTGAAGTTAAACAAGATACGGATCAGAACCTAGGAGTTGCTGATATGGCCTACAAATATGCTTCACCTGAAATAACATGGCAAATTTATCAATATAAAGGCTATATTCTTATGATGAATAGTATTGCTCGAGCTGAACTCGCTCTGCAAATCAACGAACATGAAACCGCTCAACAAGAAATAGACAAGGGCATTCAAAAAATTGGGAAATTTTGCGCCGAATGTCTTCGCGAAGGCCATGACGAAGCTGAAAATATCACTCGCGAACGATATTTACAAAATCTCATCGAATTTCGAACCGATCTTAACTCGATTACAAATCAATCAGAGCTTGAGGTTAGCGAAAATTCTGAGGTAGCCGTTGCCGAAGAGCATGAAATCAGGTATGATGGTGGAGAGGACGACGAATTCCTTGATGAGTTGGAAATATTGCTACAGGAAATGACTAATAACTAAATTTAAAATCCCTACTAGTCTTAGCAAAAAATGGGGAATACGAAAGTATAAGTAGAAAGCGGTAACTCAGGATCGAGTTTTCTCTGAAATGATTCAACTTCAAATAGCCTCTGTATGGCCAATGAACTTGATCTGTTTCAAAATTAGATCGACTGTTTTTGTGTCCAGATCTAACAGCAAACGAAAAAGTACTCCGGACACAAACACCCTCACTCTCCAATGACAATTCCCATATACCACCTATTCAACTGGGGAACCCACCATTTGGAGACTTCCCCACACATCGTGCATAATTTCTAGCTCTCTCAAAGTCTCAGTTTTGCCAATCTGCACAAATAGCAATTTCCCTTCGACCACATGCTTAGTATTAACAAAATTAACAACCTCTATAGACACCTATAGGCCCTCAATGGTGCTCGCCAAAATTTAGTATGCCTAAGTCAAATACCAGGATGGTAGGACCTCCAACGGTGTGTGAACATCTAATTAAAACCCAGGATCTAGCATAAAAAGACCAACAGATGCTCTGTACCCCATACTACCAATCTTAATTAATAAATAGACTCAAAAGTACTAACAGAACACACGTCAGATGGATAGAGTGTATCGGAGATAACCGGCAATTCCACATCAAAGATTGCCAATGATACTAGCAAAATCAACCTATCCAGTACGAATATCTTCACGAATCGCTCCACTTCGATAATATAACCATACGGCTAAACTAGGGTAAAATATATTAAAAATAAAGAATAATAAAGGCTAAGGCAGAAAATCGTGGTATACAGTAAATATAGTATCGTGTTGCTACTTCCTCGACAGTAATCACCTCATAACACAATTTGCTTGTGAGGCGAGAGTATGAAGTGTTAGTATTCTTTCAAACTGATGTAATTCCCAAACGAATCTGTAAAATCAATTAATAAAGGAACACAACGTTGACCAAAAAGATAGGCAATAAGAGCATCCTCACATGAAGATTACCGGAGTAGAATTGGATGCCGTTCATGTCAATCACCGTGGCGATTGGGTGTTTATCCATGTCTTCACGGATGAAGGTATTCAGGGCCTAGGNGAACTAAGAGCGGGGAAAAATTACACAGNTNGGGTTGCNGCCGTACGTCAACTCGGCGACCAATTAANCGGAGAGAACCCACTGNAGATTGAACCAATCTTCTCTAAGTACAAATCTTCTNCTCAAACNAACATCTATGCACTTAGCGCAATTGANCAAGCACTTTGGGANATTCTAGGNAAGTCACTCAACNCACCTATTCATGTACTTCTCGGAGGTTCATGTCGAGAGAAGATTCGACTTTATGCCAACATTAATCGGGCGACAACAGATCGAACACCAGAAGGNTTTGCAAAGAATGCACTAGCCGCAGTAGAACAAGGATTTGATGCCGTTAAACTTGCACCCTTTGATGGCCTAAATCCAGGTGTTGATTCAGCAAATGATGCNCAACTTGGTATTGCATGCATGCGCGCTGTAAGAGACNCTATTGGCCCTAATCCTGANCTANTAGTAGATTGCCACAGCCGGTTTTCTGTAAAAGGAGCNTTAGAAGTAGCGGATGCGCTCAGGGATTTAGATTTATTTTGGTTCGAACAACCCGTCCCTGAGTCTAATATGGAAGNCTGTATGATCGTTAAAGAAGAATGCGGGNTACGCGTTGCGGGTGGTGAAGGNAGNTCNCTCAGGCAGGGATTTACNGAAGTTTTCGAANNAAATAGCATGCATATCATCATGCCAGANGTAAAGATTATTGGTGGCATCGGTGAACTGAAAAAGGTAGCAGACATGGCCGCAGCGTGGGGAATTCCTACCGCACCCCATGGACCCTCAAGTCCAGTTACAATTGCCGCAGGAGTAGAAACTATGCTCTCCCATTCGGAATTTCTAATTCTAGAGTACGGTTGGGGGGAAGTCAGTTGGCGAAATGAACTAATACTACCACACGAAACAATCTGTCATGGCTATATCCACAGCCATAACCAGCCGGGACTGGGCATCGAATTAAATCCAGAAATTTTGGAAGCATACAGTATCCCATTACCATGAGAAATAACACTCCTATCGACGTCGAAAACAAGATCAATCAACTCAAAGCACAAGCTAAAGCATGCATAGCTTGTGACCTTTTCTCCACCCGGAAGCATGTAGTCTTTGGTAGTGGTGATCCGCATACTAAGCTAATGATAATAGCAGAGGGACCATCCGCTACAGACGATAATACACAGTTGCCTTTCACTGGTCCAGCAGGAAATCTTCTTAACGACGTCCTAGCCGAAAACGGGTTACACAGAGAAGAGATTTGGTTAACTAATACTATCAAGTGTCGGGCGGCAACCTGGAATGGTTCGCAATTCAAGAATCGTCCTCCGAAAGCGTCAGAGATTAGAGCTTGTACCAAATGGCTGTCAAGTGAGATTTCCATCATCATGCCCCATGTTATCCTCTGTATGGGATCTCCTTCTGCTAAAATGATCATTAGCAAAAATTTTCGTCTGATTGAACAACGTGGAATCTGGTTCACTGACACAGGACATGCACCCTTTGTCAGTGCGACATATAATCCAGCCTTCATTCTCCGGATGAAGGAAAAAGAATTTGCACAAGGGCGTCAGATACTAATCCATGATATTGCTACGGCGAAACAAAAACTGGCCGAAAATTCACGTGCATCACAACAGACGTTATTTTGATTCAACCGCCGGGGTAGATACAAGTAAAAGTAAAGACCAACAACTTACATTATAAATATAGAAATTCAGATAACTATGTGGTGCTTAGATCCAACGCTACGTACTTGTGAATTGCTTCTAACTATAGGCGGGACGTTAGCTAANCTCANNAGGCAATATCATCAGTAANNCNTCAATGTCTATTTCAACAATCTCGAATCCAATATTGATAGGTTTTGCAGGAGGAAGCGGTGCGGGAAAGACAACGCTGGTTTCTTCAGTTCAAAAGCGATTAGGCGACCATCGAGCTGCCATTTTCAGTCTCGATTGGTACTATAAAGATATCAATTTNCAAAAAANCAACAATCGCAAATNGGTNAATTTTGATCATCCTGAGTCGCTGGATATCGATTTAATTAAAACACATATTGACGAATTAAAATCCACAAGATTCATCGACGCTCCATGCTACAATTTTGCCACACACACTCGACAAGNNAGAACAAGAAGAATAACAACNAAGGACATTATTCTGGTTGAAGGAATCCTGTTNCTCGCACTAGACATTATACAACCACTAATAGATATCAAGATATTCATTGACACTCCAAGCGATATTCGGTTTATTCGACGCCTCATCCGTGACGTTAAAGAACGGGACCGAACCATAGAGTCAGTGACTATGCAATACCTAAAAACTACACGCCCTATGCATATTGAATGGGTGGAACCCAGTAAAAAACATGCTGATTTGATTGTTTCGGGCGAAGATAATATTGAGAACTTAACAAAAACCTTAGTCACAGAAATCGAAAAAACTCTAGAACAGAGACCCTACAATGTTAACCCAAATTCGTAATACTTTTACTGAAAATGGTTTTGTAATTGTTTCCGAAATCCTGACCCATCAAGAGTCCCAATTACTCAAAGCTGAAGGTCAAGCATTAATAGATACCGCGAAGCACAAAGCCCTAGAAGCTGGACAAGATGTAAGGGATATTGCTGGACATGGTGTATACGTTGGTCTCTCAGCTCAAAGCCAAATTTTCCGTAATGCGGTAAGAAATGAGAAGATCCTTGATGTTCTGCAAGTAATCCTCTCACCAAATATAGAGTTCCTCAGTGATAAAGCGGTCTTCAAAAGTCACCAAATAAATTTCGAGAGTCCCTGGCATCAGGATTGGCATTATTGGCATGGATCTCATAAGATCTCAGTTTGGATTGCATTGGATGATACAACGGTTGAAAATGGGTGTCTCAAGCTCTTTCCTGGCAGTCACAAATCAGCTATCATACACAATGGAGAAGCAAATGATGACTATGGATTTGGGCATCGCCTTCAGCCTGATACTGTGGATGAATCGAAGGCTATCACGGCAGAGATCTCTGCTGGTAGCGGGGTCTTCTTTCATGACCTTACCTTACATGCCAGCTACCCAAACCGAACTGGCGCAGATCGTTGGGTCTGGATTCCAACCTACCGCGATGCCCAAATTGAGGATCCTCCATATTCATGGGCAACTGCAGCTACGGTTGTCAGAGGCAAGAAAAAAACTAACACCGATTAGACGTTATGTCGTTAAATAGTTCGCTCTCATCATAAAAGTCCATCAAAGCCCTATATGTTACCAAATCCAACCAAAAAATCTAAGGTAACAATCCGTGCAGTGTTAATTGGCGTGTTACTCATACCGATTAATTGTTTCTGGCACATACAGATGACACTTGTTTGGCTGATGAACTTCCCAGCCATTCTTACCCTTCTATTCAATGTCGTTTTTATTCTGTTCATTCTTGTGCTCATCAATCAATTCCTGAAAAAATATATCCCGACAGTCACACTTCAGCAGGGAGAATTATTAACCATTTATACTATGCTATGCGTGTCAACAGCCTTAAGTGGATATGATATGATGCAATGCCTTATCTCGCTCATTGGAAGCGGAACTTGGTATGCCACCGTTGAAAATGAATGGGTTGAGCTCTTCGGCCATTATCTACCAAACCAGCTTGTTATAAAAGACCATACAATTCTAGCTCCATTCTACAAAGGTGGAACGACCTTTTATACTACCAAGTACGTTCAAGCTTGGTTAGTGCCTACTGTTTGCTGGACAGTATTTATCATAATTCTTATCTGGGTAATGTTGTGCATTAATGTACTTTTACGAAAGCAATGGATTGAAAACGAGCGTCTTGCTTACCCGATTGTTGAACTACCTTTCAATATGACGCAGGAAGATGAAAGAAGTATTTTTTCAAACCAATTGGTCTGGATTGGAATTGCTATTTCCGGAGGAATAGGCTTATTAAATGGTATTTCGCACCTCTACCCTTCCGTACCAAACATTCCAATATGGGTTACTTCAGTCAATCGCCTGGTAACCACTAAGCCGTGGAATGCAATATTCTCTATGAACATTACGCTTTATCCATTTGTAATTGGACTTGGCTTTCTAATGCCGCTTTCCTTAGCCTTTTCCTACTGGTCTTTTTATCTTTTTTGGCAAATGCAACGTATTATCGGAAGTCAATTGGGACTATCGAGTCTACCCGGATTTCCATACCCGATGGCACAGGTACGGGGTGTTTGGATCGGATTATTGTTTTTTGCCATTTGGGGAGGGCGCCAACATTTACTCCAAGTACTAAGAAAAAGCCTAACCGGCCAAGGCATCGACGACAGCAGAGAACCGATGGAATACCGACGTGCTATTTTGGGCATATGCATCGGGATGAGTGCTATTCTAGGATTTTGTCGTTTATTTGGTGTTTCACTTTGGTTTGCTTTGTCTTTTTTTACCATCTACTTTGCACTTTCAACTGTTATTACCCGAATTCGCGCTGAACTTGGACCACCAGCCCATGATATGTACGGTGCTGGCCCTGATTATATCTTAACAACATTTTTGGGGGTTAGACGCATAGGCCCTCAAAATTTAGCTATGATGACGTTATTTTACTGGCTGAATCGTGAATCATATCGAGCTCATCCTATGCCACATCAACTAGAGGGTTTTAAACTCGCTAATCGCATCAGAATGCCTGCCAATAGGCTTATCATCGCCATACTAATAGCTACGGTGCTGGGATCAATTTTCTGCTTCTGGTCAATTCTTCATGTAGGTTACAAGCTGGGGATGGAATCCAAACTCTATCGTACAACTTGGTTCGCTCGTGAAGGTTATAGCATACTTGCATCACGCTTCACACAACCCGCCGACATTTCTTACACAAATCCTCTATTCATGGGGATTGGTTTCGCTTTTACAATCGTCGTGATGTTATTCCGATCAAAATTTCTTTGGTGGCCACTGCATCCAGTTGGTTATGCTGTTAGTGGCTGGTGGATTATCGGTCGATTATGGTTCCCGCTTTTGATAAGTACAATGCTCAAATGGTTAATTCTTCGATTCGGTGGTGTAAAATCCTATCGAAACCTAGTGCCGTTTTTTCAGGGTTTAATATTAGGTGATTTCATTGTTGGCAGTTCATGGAGTATTTTGGGCATTTTATTGGGTANACCAACATATGTCTTTTGGGGAGGATAACAAGTGTGAAAAAAACCACAGAAATCTAAATGTACTACTACTAGTAAAAATGATGAAAACTTGGAGCGACGTGGATTTATGAAATANCTTTTTCCATTGGACTCNCANCAATGCTACTTCCTACTNGTTTTATNGTTAAAANTGCNAAANCNACTTAGAAGAGAAAAAATTAACTATCNNCACACTTGAAANAACAACNAAAATCTCTGACTTGGAGTTTACGGAAACTGAACTGAAAATGATGTTANAGGGATTAAACCAANAACTCAAAAATTATCANCNCCGAAGCATACCTTCGGCTAANTTTACAGTGAGACCAAATTAATAGCTATTGTAGTACAAGACATAACGGGGTTTCATCTTAATTATCTACAACCTTAGAATTCTACAAAAAGCAANTTACCAATGATATAATCATCNTGAAAATNGGAACAATTAATAATTTAATAATTAAGAAAAGGTNCTATNATGAATTTAACAAAACAACCGCCAAGACGCCCATCAAACCTTAGCATAGCAAGTATTGTTGGCTTAGCAAGGATGACTGACAAAGCAAGGGCATTCAACAATGAAACACTCGGTGAATATCTTTATGGAGGTGAGTCTGGTTTAGATCGCAAAATATTGGACTTCCTCAGCATCTCAGATGAACAGTTTGCAGAAGCTGTAGAAGAATACGATGACCATACTTTGGATACTTGGGTTATTGAGCAATCGACCAGAACGATTTCTGAAATTGAAGAATTTAATCAACGGGAATTAAGTATCGAGCCACAAACTGAAGAATATCGTCAACGTTTGAAAGACCGGCTAGCCAAATACGCACCAGACAGAACCGACATAAAAACAGTTCTTCAATCGGTGGAATTAGATGATTGGGGAAACTTCTGGCAATTAGATCTTACGAAGCAACCACCACGTAGTCCATACAATAGAAATATTGCAGGGATTTTCGGTATTGCGCGAATGGCTGAAAAAGCACGGGCGGCTCGCGCGGATAAAATTGGTGAATATAAGTACGGTCAGGATTCTGGATTAGATCGCTATCTTCTCGATTTTCTAAATCTCTCAGCTGAGTCGTTCCAACAAGGAGCAGTAGACAACCCAAACGATCTAGAACTCAGTGATTGGGTTCTATTAAATATAGAAAAAGATCCAGCCGAAATTGAAGTTTTCAACCAGAACGCNCGACAGTTTGGCTTAAAAACAGAAAAGCATAGAGACAATTTTGCCAAGCGGCGGGAGATGATCACACCNGGGCAAACCNACATTGGGAATTGGCTTGATCTNATGGATTACGATGATCAGAAAAGTTTTGGTATCGTTGATCTCGCCCGTCGCCCTCCAAGGAGTCCCTATGATACCAACATCGGTGGAATCACCCATTTAGCAAGATTGATTGACAAAGCCAGAGCAACAAGCAGGNACTCNCTAGGAGANTATTGGTANGGAGAAGATTCGGGCATCGATCGAAAATTNCTNGNGTTCCTTGGGATANCAGCTCAGAATTTTGTGGACGNGATGAAATCATACCCAACAGATGCGGATGTTNTAAATTGGCTGAATACAAAGAATATAAAAACTAAAACAGAAATCAAAGATCATAATGAGNAAATAANNAACATGGCTCCCACTACCAAAGGGCAAAGNATTTTTCTCGAAAAANCTGTCAATAAACTTGATTNCCGTCGAACCGACATTGAANCTTTTTTCGATCTGATGGTACTTGAAGACGAGAAAAGCTTTGAANACTGGANNGTGTAAGNCTGTTGACCAAAAGGTAAGACCCGTTTAGATAANAGGACTAGTTAGGANAATCATNCGGTTTCGAATTNCCTGATACAAAATTTTCAACTCCACAATTCCCACCNCATGGAACATAAATAAATAAAATAAGATNTTGTANTGGCAATAAGCCCGNACTTGAAAACCTGTTGATTGATANCCGATTNNTTTGATAAACTATGTATTGNAATTATGTNATGTACCAAGGAGAATTTCNGATGGGTTCNATTAANCAATCAATATGTTTNGGCTGTTTNGNACGAGNTGNTGTTACTCCTGANCAAGCTATTANTGAAGCNGCTAAAATCGGTTACAAATCAGTNGAGATGTTGCCANNGCAATATTGGGATCTAGTNCNCGANCATGGNATGAGGATTGCTACTGTTGTTGGNCATGCATCTCTNCCAGATGGTTTGAACAAACGTGAAAATCATGATCGAATAGAAGATGAACTGAGAAAAAATATTGATATTGCGGCTGAAAATGANATTCCCGGTTTAATATGCTTTTCTGGTAATCGTGAAGGTAAATCCTCAGAGGAAGGTCGGGATAATACCGTTGAAGGTTGTTTACGTGTTGCTAAATACGCGGAAGAAAAAGGTGTTAATCTCAATATTGAATTATTAAATAGTAAAGTCAATCACCCAGATTATCAGTGTGACACTACGGCTTGGGGGGTTGAAGTTTGTAAAGCTGTTAACTCGCCTCGAGTCAAGTTACTGCACGATATCTACCACATGCAGATTATGGAAGGTGACCTCATCCGCATCATCACGGAGAACATCGAATACATTGGTCACTTCCACACTGCCGGTAATCCTGGGAGAAATGATCTGGATGATGAACAGGAAATTTATTATCCAGCTGTAATGCGGGCCATCGCCAAGACTGATTATGATCTCTATGTCGGTCACGAATTTGGTCCGAAAGGCGATCCACTTGCTGCTATGAAAGCAGCATACGATACCTGCAATGTAACGCCATAGCTGTAAGAGTTACATACCAGAGGGAATGAGGGAAATATGATGAACTCATCCCTCTGTTTTTTTATTTTCGTCCAGATCAAGCGATTTTGCGTAATCTTCGTTCGCTTGGTCAAGATTGCCTAGAATAGCGTGTGTTAATCCTCTGTAACGGTAGGCATCTGCATGTTGCGGGTTTAGTTTAATGGCCTCGGTGAAATCGTCGATCGCCTTCTGATATGATTTTAGCTTTCGGTGTGCCATACCTCGTTTGTAGTGTGCTTGTTTATCAGATGGGTTGCTGCTAATCTGTTGTGTGTATTGATCAACTTCCCGTTGAAGGGCTTTCACACTTTCTGTCCGTTTGGAGCGATTGTGTTGATACCCATAAATTCCCACGATCAGAACAGCTACAAAACTAAGGATCGAAACATATTTCAAGGTGGGTCTCCTACTAATACTAGCATAATGGCGAAACGATGCTAATTCGGTTTCCGTTGACGCTATTTAACTTGTATTCAGCTAGATTCGTCTAGAGTCTACTTTTATTATAACATCAGACTCATGAGTTCTGGCAGGAGTGATTACTCCAGGATAGTCTTCAGTTAACCTTCAATTAAAGCAGAATGTAGAAGTTTCCATATGACTGACAAAACACTAACTGTTACAAAAAAACAGAAATTCACATCCCTTCTTCAATCGATCTTATACTTTGCCTTAGCAAGTATTATTGGAACCAAAACCCAACTTGCTCAGGCAATGATAAGTGAAAAGCCGAATATCATCATAATCATGGCCGATGATATGGGGTGGTCTGATATCGGTTGCTATGGAGGTGAGATCCAAACGCCAAACATCGATCGGCTAGCTACAGAAGGTTTGCGTTTAACACAATTTTACAATAATGCAAAATGTACTACAACTCGAGCCTCATTGATGACCGGCCTTTATCCGCGAAATGGGGGACGTGGAATTCGATTGCTCAATGATAAGATGGTTACTATATCCGAAATTTTGAAAGAGGCAGGATATCAAACTGCCTTGAGTGGAAAATGGCATTTAGGAAGCAAAAAAAACAATCGGCCGATTGATCGAGGATTTGACGAGTATTATGGTTTAATGGATGGTTGCTGTAGTTACTTTAACCCAATTCGGAGAGATCCTGATTTCAAAGGCGGTCGTATCCGCGTTTTCGGGCATAACAATCGAATCAGAGAAAAACCGTTTCCAGAAAACTATTATGCTACAGACGCCTTTACGGATCATGCCATTAAAACAATCCGGCGATTTTCAGATAACCAAACTCCGTTTTTCCTTAACATTTCTTATACTGCACCACATTATCCGCTTCATGCCAAATCGGAAGACATTGCTAAATACAAAGGCAAATATCTTGGTGGATGGGATCAACTGCGCCAAGATCGTCATCGACGTCTCATTAAAGCAGGTTTAGTTGATCCAAATTGGCAAATATGGAAACATGATCCCAAGGCTTACGCATGGAACAAAACTAATCCGGTATGGGAAGATCTACGGATGGCAACCTATGCAGGAATGATCGATTCAATGGATCAAAACATCGGTCGTATCTTGCAAACGTTAGAGGAACTGGATATNATTCATAACACTTTAATTATGTTCTTATCTGATAACGGTGGTTGTGCGGAAGAACCTGGCGGACGTGACATGTCGCAAGTGCCTGGACTTCCAGAGACATATACCGCTGTCGGGCCCAGTTGGGGNTGGGCTCAAAATACCCCATTCCGTCGATACAAGGCGCGGATGTATGAAGGCGGAATCGCTACCCCGTTTATCGCATACTGGCCAGATATGATTAAAGCCAACACGATGACAAATCAGGTTGGACACATTATTGATCTGTTACCAACATTTCTTGATATTGTAGACAAATCCTATCCCAAAACTCGAAACGGGATATCTATCTTACCAGTGGAAGGGCTAAGTCTGTTGCCAATTTTTCAGGGGAAGCAACGTGCTGGTCATCAAACCTTGTACTGGCATTTTTCAGGTAATCGTGCCGTTCGACAGACAAAATGGAAACTAGTTTGGGATAAGTCATTTAAACAATGGGAATTGTACGATTTAATTGCTGANCGAACTGANTCNNANAATTTGGCNGCATCTTATCCANATCGTGTCAAGCAAATGCAGATGTTGTATCAAACATGGGCGATTCTTACCGATGTTGAAGCTCCGATTCTAACAAGGTCAAAGTAAAGAATTCAATAGAAATATTTCCCTCTCAACTTATTAGGGTATTATGAAAATCCTTAATTCAATCGAGATTGCAAAAGTCTGGGCTGGGCATCCAGTTGGCTTTGATTTATTGACGTATGACCAGCACCAGTTTATTGTTTTCTATGGCGCCAATCGCCAGATGGAAATTGTTGCCCAACGGATCGATTCGATCTCTTTTGAACAGGCAACATTTCCATCCTATATTGGATGGGACAGTCACAACTACGTCACAATGGCAATTGATGACGCTGNCCAGATCCACCTTTGCGGCAATATGCATGGTGATCCATTAACTTATTTCAGAACCACTCAACCATTGAATATCCAAAGTTTTGCTCAGNTTGATCACATGACTGGTCAAAATGAGGGGCGATGTACATATCCAGTTTTCATGCGAGGGTCAGAAAACGAACTTATCTTTCGCTACCGTGACGGATCAAGCGGAAATGGAGTTGATTATTATAATGTCTATGATCCAACGACTGAGAAATGGAAACCTTTAATTGGTCGACCTTTGCTCGATGGTAAAGGGTTAATGAATGCTTATTCACATGGCCCAATTATGGGTAGGGACAAACTTTTCCATTTGGTCTGGATGTGGCGAGACACACCGGATTGTCGTACTAACCACCACATTTCTTATGCACGCAGCCAAGATCTGAGAAAATGGNAAACTGGGCAAGGAGAGGAAATAGAGCTACCTATTACCATTGATGAAAAACGTGTTGTTGTTGATCCCGTTCCAGTTGATGGTGGGATGATCAACATGAACCAATCACTGGGGTTCGACCATCAGAATCGACCGATTGTTAGTTATCACAAACATGATGCTGAAGGAAAGACGCAAATCTANAACGCCCGNCTGGAAGGTCATCAATGGCAAATTTATCAAGTAACCAATTGGGATTATCGCTGGGATTTCAAAGGGAATGGTTCAATCAGCGCCAAAATTCGTGTTGGTGCAGTGCACTTGGAACTGGACGGCAGTTTAGTNCAATCCTATTCGCATGTTGAAATGGGNTCCGGGGGTTGGCGACTGAATCCGGATACACTTGAACCGGTCGAAACATTTTGTCAGCAAGCAGATTCCCTGCCGCTAGAAATAACGGAAGTCAGAGGCGATTTCCCTGGTTTGACAGTTCAGACTTGCCGTGATCGAGGCCAAAATTTATCCGAACACTATCTTCTGCGTTGGGAGACACTATCCAGAAATCGCGACCGACCTCGTGATACTGTTCCGCCAGCAAGTCAGCTTACCTTGTATACTTTATCAAAGGATTAAACCCGTTTCAGATCTGGTTGGGCTTTACCATGTGTATGGTTCCACAGATGNCCACTTCGTTTTCGACCTTCTAATAGGGTTTCAAAATAAACTGCCCTGACAGGTTCAGTGGCTTGNGGGAAATCATGATGGTGTCCCATACCTGTTGCTACGCAGTCACCGTATTCAACNTGGCATGATTGACCTTCTGTCACAGCAGTACCNCTACCCTCAAATANGATCCAGTATTCGTCACAATCGTGATAGTGGCTATCGAAATTAGTTTCTTTCGAATAATCAACTGGATCGCCNCCGTCCTGAGGTGTATCCGATTTGCTGACTGTAAAGATCCCTGAACTGGTTTCTCCCGGCCAATCGCCGCACATTCGTATGGCAANTGTCTCCTGCATTACTTCCGTAATTTCAAAGTAAGAATCTTCTTGTGTTAGATTTAAATTGGTACCGTTTTCTCCAGGCACAACCTGATCTTCNAACCGAATTTGGCATTTTCCTTTGCCAATAATCAATTTTTCGTTTGGGTGGGTTCGTTTAAAAGTGTGAGCTTCATTGGGAGAAAGCGCTACAAGCTCATAGGATTGCAACTCGCACCATCCGGGCATTTCAACTTTATCGTTTTTTATAACAGGCATTCGTCTTTTCGCACATGTAATGGNATTATATTAGNAATGCTTGGACTTTAACCACTTCTAACATAATGTTATGTTGAAAAGCAAGGCGTATTNATATTTTGTTANATAAGTTTCTAATTTAACGTATAATATAAACATAAACAAATTGGCTGGCTGCNANAATATTGNAACTAANNGAGGGAANAATCATGAAAAAATGNACGTTTTTTATCACNCTGATGTTTCTACTGACAACCATGGCGTTNATAGCATCTGATGCTGATATAATGGACGGCGTTGTAGGTNTTTGGCTTTTTGACGAAGGNTCTGGAGANNAAGCTGGAGATTCTTCCGACGCCGGAAATGATGGAGNTTTTCAAGGTAAGCCCAAGTGGGTCAAAGGTAANTTCGGNAAATGTCTGGAATTTAATGGATCAGGAGATTTTATTGAAGTNCCTGATGCTAAGTCCTTAGATCTAGAAAAGGCTGTCACCATGGTTTGCTGGTTCAATTGGGAAGGAACTGGAGATGGTTGGCAAACCTTCTTTTCCAAAGGNCCNATGTCGGGACCAAACGAAAACTACGCACACTTTACTAATAGTGGCNNTCGTCACACCCACTTTTGTAAAAACGCAGGTGGGGCAAGAAACTGTTTCAACTCACCCAATAATGCTTTTGAGGCTGAGAAGTGGCATCATACAGCGGCCATATACGATGGGAAAAAACAGTACACTTATATCGACGGGAAATTAGTCGCTGAGGCAGCCTTGACAGGGAAAATGGTTACCAACGACAACTACCTGGGACTAGGGTTTAGAGAAGGTAGTGGTCACTATTGGAAAGGTATGTTGGATGATATGGCATTATTCAATAGAGCTTTATCAGGTGACGAAGTTGAAGAAATTATGGACAAAGGTTTGGAAACAGTTATGGCTGTTACACCTCAGGATAGGCTTACTGTCATGTGGGGTTCGATCAAATCACGTTGATGAAATAACACAAAATTTTTGGGTTATCCCAAAGGCCTGTCAGTTTCTGTTACGCTGACAGGCGTTTTTGTGTCATACCTTATTGTTCTATNTNAGCCAAGAGAAAAATTAGATGCTGTGGTGTCGGNCATTAATTCTTGTATTCAGTTTGGTACTTGCATCCTTTTCTGGAAGCGTCTCCTCAGAGGAGAACACAGCAGATGATTATGATTCTTTATCAGCTGTATCAGCTATCAAAAAAGCTCTGACATCCAATCCCGAATCATTGGAATTACTCGCCCGTTTAGCACGTTTATACCTACAACAAGAAGATTATGATCAATCAATAAGAACATACCAACAGATAATAACATTAACCTCTATA
>NZUQ01000019.1 GCA_002697225.1 Candidatus Poribacteria bacterium | reverse complement strand
CATTGTTGGTGTGCATTTTGGAATTGGCAATGATCGCTATGGGACAGAAAGCAGTACTGGGTTTTTCGGTGGTTTGGAAAAAGAATTCTCACCCAAGATAGCCAAGGGGGATTTGTCGTTTATTCTGCAGTTTGATCGACGTGGCGTGTCAGGCAGTTTTCTGCATACCGCTGATACTGGATTGCAGACCACGGTTGGTGCCGAATTATTGGATAATGGTGACCAAATGCGGTTTCTGGCCAAAATAGCTTTCACCAATAAATCGTTAGTTAAACGAATTGAAGAGACGCAACGACTCGCTAAACAGGCAGCACGCTTGGTTGGCCAAGGAAAAAGTGGGAAAAATTAGAATTCTGACTTTATACCAATATACGGAACTATTGGCAGTTGCCTAATTATATCTTTGATTACTTCTCCTCTTTCATCTCTAGCATAATTCTCATCGTAATTAAAAGTTAAAATATTTTTTCGGTTGTAGGCATTCAACAATTCCAGATATAAGCTCATTTTCCAGCTGCTGAATATGAAGTCTTTATTGATTCGTATATCTAGCCGATGAAATGGATCGTATCTGAAAGAATTTATCTCTCCGTAAGTTGGAATCTGTCTCCACCTATTGTTATCAAAAACTTGTTCGGCGCAAGGTTGACTAACATTCTCTTCACATGTCAAGGGGGTATAAGGATTTCCAGTTGCGTATTGCCACTTCGCGCCAATCTCCCAAGTTTTGCTGATTTTATAGCTAGCTGTTATTGTCGCCACATGAGTTTGGTCATAATCGTAAAATCGGTATGGCTGATTAGGGGAATCACGTCTTTTGGACACTGAGTTAGCATAGCTTATCCACCCAAAAAGCCGACTTCCTTGACGGTGTTGCAAGAGGATTTCTGAACCTCGTGCGTATCCTTTTCCCAAATTAAGGTAACTTGGATCCTGGTTTGGAACAGACTCAACTTGGTCCTTTAACTGTTTGTAATAGGTGGCGAATTTGAATTCAGTAGATAATCCAATCTCCCGCTCAATCTCAAGAACAAAGTGGTTAGCTTCACTCTCGTCCAAGTTCGGATTTCCACTCGGTGGATATGCCTGCCAAGGTTGAGGTGACTGCATATAGCGTCCATAAGCAAAACGAATTTCTGATCCCAAAGGAAGCAACAAGTTGAAACTGGTTCTAGGTTGAACAGCAATTTGTCCAGTTAAATCACGTGCGTAATCAAATCGCATTCCTAGGGTCGTGGAGAAAAAATCTGAAAGTTGGAACCGTCCTTGTAAATAACCTTCAACTTCATACCCTTTATTCCTCTGATTGGACTTAACTTTTTCTGATAACCTGAAATCGAAGTTGGGATCTCCTTCTTCTGGAGGTCTGGGGAAGAAGGTTTGTACTACTGTTCGTCCAATATTGTTGTTAAGACCTGACTCAATTTGAAATTTAGGTGTAATTTTATATGTTAAATCGTGTCTAAAATCAATATCATTGGGTTGTATGCGCAGATAGAATCCTTTACCAATCTTAAAGTTTATCAGCCGTTTAGAGTGTGACACGTTGAGGTCGTACTTGATATTTGGAGTTAAAATGGACCGCAGATGAATACCTTGCAAATGAAATGAGTTTTTCAAGTAAAAAGCTCCCGACAAATCATCATCGGGCTTATCCTTACCTAACTTGAGTTGAGCGAAATCATCTGAAGCAAACGCATTCAAATCAAGTTGGAACATTTCGTTGATGTCGTAGCTAAGCTTGGTTTGGTAATCCCAAAAGCGTGGAAGTGCCGTGATTACATCAGTCTTCGGAATTGGCAGCAGATTGTACACCACATCAGCATAACTGCGCCTACCAGCCAAATACCAGGATCCACGATCGCTAATTGGTCCTTCAATCAGCCCTTCTGAATATAGGAAATTAACATGAAAATTGCTGCTGATTTTTCTCCTGTTTCCCTGACGTGAATAGACATCAACAACTGCCTGTGCATCACGACCATATTCAGCACCAAAACCACCAGCGTAAACATCAATACGATTTAAGATTTCCGAGCTTACTGTGGAAACTAACCCACCAAAATGGTAGGCTTCTTCAAGCGGAAAGCGATCGAAATAAATAGTATTATCTTCCGGTCCACCACCCCGAACAAAAAGTGCACCGCTAAAGTCGTTTGCCGCCCTAATTCCTGGCAGTGATTGAATCGCTTTTAAAGCATCTCCCATGGCACCTGGTAGTCGTTTAATCTCAAGTCCTTGTAAGCTTTGACGGCTGATGGACTTGGGCAAAGCTCGACCGACAACCAAAATTTCATTAAACAGGAATTCAATTTTTTCTAAATTGATCTTGGTTCCCCCCACTTGATTATCGCCAATCACTACCTTTTTTATTGTCATTGTACGATATCCAAGTGCTGTTACTAATAGCGTATAGTCACCGGGTTGAAGACCCTCAAAGACAAATTTACCTTCTGCATCAGTTATATCTTTCTGTCCGGTTTCAAGCAATTGCACCTTCACGCCACTTAGTTTGTTACTACCCTCTCCATTAAATACGGTTCCTTGTATCTCATCACTAAAAGCGGTAATACAAAAGCAGGTAAATGTAATTGCTGTAACCAACGCAATACGAACTAAGGTCAAGCTTATCTTCATTGTACTGGAGACTCGCAATCTAATTAAATTGTAGGACCACGGCATAATAGCAAAATGTTGCATCATTACTAGGATTAATTATATTTATTGAAGATATTAGTCGATCAAATTTTAAGCTGAAAACGATATGGGATTTGAATTCGGGAGAGAACGGGAGTATTCCCACTCTTAGCAGGAATAAAACGTGACATTGTTAGGGCTCTAATCGCTTCTTGATTGCAACCAAACCCTAGCCCCTGTATTAAAATAATATCCCTCGCTATTCCATCGATACCAATTCCTGCTTCAAGAACAACAATGCCTTCTTTATTAGCTTGTCGGGCTAATTCTGGATATTTTACTGGGTGCTGTTTAAGGAACCGTGGTGATTGAGTAATATTGTATGGGGTAAGTGACTGCTGATCCAAATTTGCGGGAATCATTTCAATAGGGTTTTGATTTGTAGTAATCTTCGATAGAATCGATTCTCCTATCGGTTTCATTGAAATTTTTGGCATTTTTGAAAAGATATTGACACTCCGCACATTTAATGAAGTTTTCCGCTCTNCCTTTGCATTATGGANGCTTCTCGGTGANAATCTGTTTTGATCAACAAANCTCGACGTGTTACTTGTTGGTAAAGTATAAAAAGCGTTGTTCATTGGTAATTGAGCTGCTGTNGTAACCACGTTGATTCGAGACCTCATTGGCAGGGGCTTGGGCACACTCNGCTTCAGCTCAATTTGGCTTTTACGACGTCNTTCAAGGCGGCGTTTGGGATTGGTTTTTGTCGCTTGAGTAATATTAATTCGTATCGGATCATTTTCATAGATTTCATTTTTCACAATGTACAAAGTGCCAAGTAGCAATCCAACTAAATGTAAAATACATGAAACTATAAAGGCATTACCGTAGGNTTTTTTTTTCATATGTTTTTTGTTTTAAATAAAAACTGAGTAGTTATCTNNATTCACNCAAGTTTCGTCTTGCATTCGAATGAGTNNGAGNNCAGTATCTAAATGTTCGCTCATGNACTTTCGCTATTATTCTATATCTGTTCGATTAATTGAGTATCGAAGTTGATTCCATTATTCAGCTAAAATTAAGCTTTAGTTAATCTCGTTATTAACCGGAAAGTGTAACGATATGGTCGGAGAAATGTTGACAGGCTTTCTGCAATTATTCCTTTTTTGAATCTGATTCGNATCGTGTCACTGGNCTAGCATTTCCAACTTTAGTTGCGAATTAAATANGTTAAGTTAAATCCAAATGATGGCAAATACATTGGACTCTCCAGACAAAATTTGGATCCTACTTTCTTCGACATNTCAACANTAATTTTGTNNGGAGAATTTTCCGATATNAATTTNAAACTCTTTTTATNCTNCAATNNTGCANTTTATTAGTTTGNACCATTGAGAGATAGCCACTATTATTTTAAAAANTNCTTCACTCTGAAGGGAAGCAGCNACTGTTATTTTTATGNTGAGTTGAGAAGAAAGTATATTTTGATTAGCATCTGATCAGGTGTTATTATCTACTTGNTATNTAAAGTTTATGGNGTCTTTAATTATCTTAAGCTTTAAAACAGAAANATGACANAGTTAAAGGTTACTTCTTCCCNTAGATAAAAAGCAAAAAATAAGCAACTGCAAGTTCATACGTTAGTTGTTTNTCTCGNCAAAACCTTATTTATATAGGGAACCGTAGAAGTNTACGTTNACTTTGGTATAATGGCATCTTTTCGGTTGATTGTATTAATTTTGTGCCGTTTAGTTCGTAGATTTCGCATAAGTCTGCCAATGAAGATTAATTGCTATAGATCAAATTAGGTTTCTTCCTTTGNTTTTCAAAGAACTAACAGGTGTTGCTTGTGACNAATTTAGTGAGACACGTCATTATCTCTGGGAAAATCCGCGTATGAAATCTGAGATTTTNGTTNGGCGTTCGCGAATAGAAGCTCCATCAGAAGAGGTTTTCGATTGGCACGCCCGCTCNGGAGCATTTCAACGACTNACTCCNCCTTGGGAAACCGTTCAAATAATNCGAAATANTGGTGGTATAAAGGATGGNGATCAGCTTGTAATGAAAGTTTCTACACCGTTTCCTATTCAGTGGGTGGCCGAACANCGAAACTACATTCATGGGAAACAATTCTGTGATTTTCAAGTGTCNGGGCCGTTTGCTAAATGGGAGCACATGCATTTGGTAGAACCTGATGGAGNATTGGCATGCTATCTTGAAGACCNAATTGAATATGCTTTGCCAATGGGGNGGNTGGGTGAAGCAATGGCAGGTAAGTCGATACAGAAAAAACTGAATCGAATGTTTGATTATCGCCATGAGATTACAAANCGAGACATTATGCAGCATCAGCAGCACAAAGGAGAAAAAATGAAAATTGCAATTACTGGTTCGACTGGCTTGGTNGGTTCAGCACTCNTACCATTTNTGACTACCGGTGGTCATGAAGTCAAGCGNTTGGTCAGGTCGGAGACTAGAGGATTNNGCATNACNNGANCTGCTTCTCAGTTGGTTGATGAAGTTCACTGGAATCCTTTAACAGGCAATATTGATAAAGAAAACCTTGAAGGAATGGATGCCATAGTCCACTTGGCTGGAGAGCCAATCGCTAGCGGAAGGTGGAATGCTAGGAAAAAGAAGCGAATTCTGGATAGCCGAATTGAGGGAACTAAGCTGATTTCTCAAACNATCACAAACCTTCAAGTGCNACCCAAAGTGCTACTTTCTGCTTCCGCTATCGGGTTTTATGGTGACCGAGGAGATGAGNTTCTAAATGAAGATAGTCAGCCCGGTTCTGGTTTTTTATCTGAAGTGTGCGAAGCTTGGGAAAAGGAAACCGAGTCTGCAAAAAAAAACATTCGGGTTGTCAATCTGCGTTTTGGTGTTGTGCTGACCCCAGCGGGTGGAGCACTTGCTAGGATGTTACTCCCGTTTCGATTNGGAATAGCGGGGAACTTAAGTNTCCTGGGGCGGCAGTACATGAGTTGGATTGGTCTTGATGATGTGATCGGAGTAATCCATCATGCTTTAACCAATGAAGGTCTTAGTGGTCCAGTTAATGTCGTTTCACCGAGACCAGTAAGAAATAGTGAATATACAAAGACTTTAAACAAGGTTCTTGGTCGGCCTTTTCCAATGAATAGNTTTCCCATACCAAGCTTTGGAGTACGAGCATTGCTTGGTGAAATGGCTGATGCGTTACTTCTGTCGAGTGCTAAGATCGAACCATCTTGTTTAGTACAAACTGGCTATGAGTTTCGACATCCAGAGCTCGAAAGTTCATTGCGCTTCATGATGGGAAGATGATGGNAAGAGTAGTGACTATGACTCTAAGAAAATGTTTGAGGATGCTTCGGCTTTCAATGGCTATGGAAATTTAAGGCCATTATCACCTTTAATTGCAGTCGAAACACAACTATTCCCANTTGTGGTGATGTGGGANTTTATACCTAATTCCCTTTGTTATCGTGCTTGCGAGGATGACGTTATTGAAATGACGGTCACAGATCCTGAAGTTCTCATTGTTGGTGGTGGGCTTGCCGGACTCTGCTGCGGTATCGAATTGCAGAAGAGTCATATCCCTTTCAAGTGTTGTTATCTGCTTATCCCGAATGTCGGAGGATGCTTGACTATGAAGCACTAAAACTCCGTAGATTTTATCCAGGAGCATTAATTTGGTTCAAGGGGGAATTCCATCGGATTACCGATCCATGGCGACAGCCATTTTCAGCGCTCAAAACCGTGTTTTCACCAATTGGTACATTGAATGATAAAATCCGGATCTCAAGGTTGCGCCGCAAAACCACTTCTGGAACACTGGACAGTCTATTTGAGCACCCAGAAACCTCAACCCTTTTAGCAATCAAAGAAATGGGATTCTTAGATGGTATGATTAATCGATTTTTCAAGCCCTTTTTTGGCGGGATTTTTCTCGATAGATCCCTTGAAACATCAAGTAGAATGCTGGAATTTACATTCAGAATGTTTTCGACTGGGGATACCGTGATACCAGAACAAGGTATGGGACAAATCCCTAAACAGCTTGCTAGCCATATTCCAAGCGACGCCATACAAACACAGACGACCGTTCGTACTGTCAAACCTCATACTGTCGAATTATCTTGTGGAGAAGTACTTAGCGCCAATGCAGTCGTTGTTGCCACAGAAGGCCACCGATCAGCAAAACTGATTGATGGGTTCCCAGAAGTAAATGGGAGATCTGCCACCTGCCTCTATTTTGCCGCCGATAAATCGCCTGTCAGTGAACCTGTTCTGATCCTTAACGGAGAAAATCAAGGGGTGATCAATAATCTGTGTGTACCAAGTGTCGTTTCCCCAACTTATTCTGCTGGAAATTCTGCGTTAATATCAGTAACTGTACTGGGGAATCCTAATCAGGATGATAAAGTGCTTGAGGAATCAGTTAGGGAACATCTGTCTGAATGGTTTGGGTTAGATGTTCGGCATTGGCAACATTTACGTACATATCGAATTCAGTATGCACTACTACAAGTACATCCTCCTGCACTGACACCACCACAACGTCCTATAAAATTGGAGACCGGTTTATATGTTTGCGGAGATCATCGTGATACGCCCTCTGTCCACGGTGCCATGGTTTCAGGACGTCGGACTGCCGAGGTCATAGTTAAAGATTTACGTTGACGTTTTGGCCCTGTATTGTGTACATACTTCAATCAACTTTTACACAAACCGATTCTATCAAATGACTCATTCCAATTTTGATTAATGCTGATTTGTCTCCGAATCGGTTTGTAGCTGATACTGTGCTGATTCGCATATTTAATTGTCATTACTCAGCGAAAATTTTCATATGTTTAGATTCAACATTGGTTATATACGCTCACACTTTTTAGTCTAAACTTTACTAGATGTTTGCTAAATTGATTATTCTATGCTATATTGCGATTTCATATATTTTGTATATCATAAAGTATTTCTTGAGCTATCTTAGTTAGCAAAAATTAATATGTTTATGAGCAAGGGAACTGAAGATGAAGCGCAGTTTGTTGGTAGCCTTATGACTTTAGCAACCATTGTTATTGGAGCTTTCCTTATAGAGGAAACAACCGAATAGAGGAAACAACCGAAGCGCAGCGACAAAATAGGCCTGGCCAACGTCAAGGTGGATTCGGTGATTTCAGTGAAGAGGATATAAGAAGGTTTCGAGCTCGCAGTGAGGCTGGTTCTTCTCAGTCTATGATGAAGGACTCGTGGGCAGAATTGACTTTTACAATTTAAAGTTGATAATGAAACGCTGATGAAAGCGCGTTCTCTCTACCAAAAAGCGGTTGATTCGGCAATAAAAGCAGGTAAAGAAGGCTGATGAATTAGCTTTGGAACCCGGTGGATTTATGGATTGGGAAGCACTCCAAGAAAAAACAGTGGGCATTAATAATGAATTGAAATCTAATCTAAAACAGGTTCTGACAGTGGAGCAAATAGAAAAACTGGAAGATTATTATCAGAAACGAAGAGAGGAAAGATCTCAGTGGGGAAGATGAGCGATTAAAGTTTAATCTATGTCGCTACATGGATAGCATTTTGGATTGTATGAGAGGTCATCATTTATTTTCATAGCGGGTCTCATTTCCTTACTATGGGTTGTGATTGATGTACGGATCTAATGCTCCTTGGTTTGACGTGACCTACAGAGCGGATAAAGCCTATGTCGTGGGTGAAATTCAAAAACCTGTTGATAAAGGTGTTTATCCGCAACAATTATTTGGTTAGTTTATTGTTAAGGACGTTGTGTTTATCAAGGCATATTTTTCCATTCAAGAAAGCACTTCTTCTTGTGACTCCTTTCTTAATATAATAGTTACGGGGGGGTAACCTATTATGGATGCGAAAATTTCTTGGCTAATTGGTTTCGTTGGAGTTTATTGGATCTATTGCCTTTTTTGGGGTATCAAGGGTGCCCAGAAATCCAAGACGTCTACCGACTATTTTCTCGCGGGGCGATCCATAAGTATTTGGGTTTTTATATTGGCGGCAACAGCTACTAGTTTCAGCGGCTGGACCTTTGTAGGGCACCCGGGTAAAATATTCAATGATGGTTTGCCTTATGCATTTGCATCCTTTTATGCATTGACAATTCCTTTCACCGGTGTTTTGTTTTTACGCCGCCAATGGGTTTTAGGTAAAGCATACAAGTATATTACGCCTGGTGAGATGTATAGTGACTACTATGGTGGTGATGCCATTCGGTTACTCACAGTACTGGTTGCGTTCCTATTTAGTGTCCCCTATTTAGGTGTACAACTCAGAGCTTCAGGCGATTTATTTTATGTCCTCACCGATGGGTTAGTCAGCGTCAATTTTGGCATGTTTGCGCTATCGGCGATCGTCGTGATATATGTGGCATCAGGCGGGTTGCGCTCTGTAGCTTATGTGGATTGTGCCCAATGTGTTTTGCTGGCACTGGGTATAATTGTTCTCGGAGGTATTGCAATTCATTATTCTGGTGGCTGGTCGGGTTTAATGACTGGATTAGCGGATATTGTAAAGAATGATGTTGCTAATGGGAAAAATCTGACGCCTGATGGGTATTCATCGACAATTGCAATTCCCGGCAGTATGCAATTTGTATCTGCGGGATCAAAGGCAATTGGTGGTACTTGGACAGGCCTTATGTGTATGACCTACATGTTTGCGCTAATGGGTATCCAGTCTTCCCCAGCATTTTCTATGTGGGCATTTGCCAATAAAACCAGCCGGGCTTTTCGCTGGCAACAAGTAGCTGCATCATCCGCTGTAATAGGTGTAATTTTATTTACATTCACCATTTTTCAGGGGATCGGCGGTCATGTGCTCATAAAAAATGGTACATTTGCGAATGCTAATGACAAAAATCTTGTTCCTCAATTAATTAATTTGCTTTCAGGTTCGGCACCTTGGTTAGTGGGATTATTAGCTGTATGTGCATTGGCTGCTATGCAGAGCACTGGTGCGGCATATATGTCCACATTTAGTGCTATGGTTACTCGAGATATTTATGCAAAATATTTTGCACCGGATGCCTCAGATCATGTGCAGAAATTGAGCGGACGCATTTTTGTTATCCTTGTTGCTGGAGCGGCTTTGATCGTAGCTGCAAATTCTACTCAGGCTATTGTAATGTTAGGCGGGTTGGCGGTTGCTTATGGATTTCAAATGTATCCTGCTTTAATTGGTATTTGTTATTACAAGGGTTTTACAAGACGAGGTGTCGTAGCCGGCTTGATTGTTGGCTTGATTGCTGTGACGCTTACAGACAAAACATCAGATTGGTTTAGAATTTTTGGAGTTCCATGGGGGGCATATCCTCTTACAATTCACAGTGCTGGTTGGGGGATACTATTCAACTTGGTCACTACCATATTAGTTTCTAGATTTACAACTGATAGCGAAGACACAATAAGGATAAAAGAAAAGAAACACCAGTTTTTACAGGCGGTTTCGGGTATGAGTCCGGAACGGAAAAAGAAAATTAACTTGGCTTGGGTTTTGACATTAATCTGGTTCTTGGTGGGTTTTGGTCCGTTTGCTACAATAGGTAATTCACTTTTTTCCGATCCCAATGCACCAGCGCTTTGGGTACCTTTTGGTATGCCATCATTATGGGTGTGGCAGCTGGTTTTTCTGGGCTATGGCGTATTTGTAATGTGGTTTCTCGCTTTCCATATGGGGCTATCTGAGCCCATTGAACAACGACGGGTCGAAGAAGCTGTGGAAGAAATAGAATAGCATCCGGCAGTAGGGGATAAGTTGGGAAAAATGTTCTTCAGGTGCTTGTTTTTTTTGCTATTGTTTGTGCTTATAGCAAGTTCTGGATTTGGGAGAAACGATCCAGCGAGCGATCCCGAACTAGGCAGATGTGTTTACTGACATGATCTTTGGTCTTGTTTATACTATGTGGTATATTATCAATTATCAGTTTATCAATTTTAAATACTTATACATTGTAAGTTTCTTCGGAAATTATCGGTGTTCGGACATGTGTCTGAATCTAGTTCTTTCTGTCTAATGCTATTGCTTGTCGCAGGAAGTACAAACTTTAGTGAAGGGCGTCCGAATTTTAAATAGTGCTGTTCAGGCTTGTTAGTTTTTGTGTCACTGTCCTATATCTGTCTATGAATGTAAAAGTTGGTTCAATAAATAACAACCACTCCTAGCTAGTTTGATCCAAACTGTATTAAGGAATTTAGGGAAATAATATGGGATTATCCAATTGGCAAAAAGTTTGTGATGGAGTTTTCCTGTTTCAAGATAGTTGCTGTGTGTATGCTATTCAAGGACCTGAGGGAACAGTCCTAATTAATGCTGGAACAGGTTTAGTTGCTGACTATCTCGATGAAGTGTTTCAAAACGGATCGTTGACTGTTCTCCTCACCCACCACTTTAGGGATCATACTGATGGTGCTATCCGTCTTCGAAATGCAGGTGCCGAAATCTTGGGGCCGTATTGGGAGCAGGAATATCTGACAGATCCCGACCAGCATTTTCGGGAACGACAGGTCTGGAATTCCTATGATAATCGCTGGGATCGCTTTGCACCTGTGCGCCCAATTCCAGTATCAAATTGGATGATGGATTATGAAAATCGGGAGATTGCAGGTCTAAAATGGGAAGTGGTTCCCACACCAGGTTACACTAACGGAGCAAGCAGTTACGTGGTTGATTTCAATGGTCTCCGTCTGGCTTTTGTTGGGGAGTTGATTTGTGGTCTGGGTTATACGTCGCGTTTATCACCGCACCAGTACAATTACAACGATTTTACTGGTGCTGTAAACTTATGGCGAAGTTGCTATAGACTCATGGGAACCAAGTTAGATATGTTGCTACCCAGCTTAGGTCAACCAATAGACCGTCCTGAGCAAGCCATCCAACTTTTGAGAGAGAATCTGAAACTGATCGGTGGCATTTCCCCTGGTTTTGTCGAACAATTAAATGATCCAGATGATGACGACATTGAGGAAATTCTGCCGCATCTTTATCGTTCAAAATATAGTGGTGCAGAGACCAACTTTGTGATTAGTGACAGTGGTAAAGTAATGGCCATCGATTACGGCTACAATATGTCCGCCTATCAGTCCCCAGGCAAACAACATCTATCAAATCGGCGGCCGTTTTTACATGGTATCAAGGGATTAAAGAAAAAACTGGGTATTGATCAAATTGATACCGTTCTGGTGTCACATTTTCACGACGATCATGTTAATGGTATTCCCATATTGCAACGTGTTTTTGGTACCGAAGTCTGGGCAGGCGCGCATTTTTCAGATATTTTGGAAAACCCAACTCACTACGATCGTCCCTGTCTATGGCACGAACCGATTTCGGTCAGTCGCCATCTTCCCAATGAACATGTTACTTACTGGGAAAATATTCCGATACAACTTTATCCGATGTCAGGTCACACAAGATTTTCGACCTTGATTTGCTTTGAAGTGGATGGGAAAAGGGTTGTCCATACCGGCGATCAAATTTTCTTCAGCACTTCAAGCGGTTTGCCTTTTGACAAAGATGCAGAGTCATTTACTAATCACGTTTATAAGAATGGCCTAGATCTTGGCTGCTATAAGCAGACACTGAAATTGCTCCGTGACTTTCAACCCAACTGGGTCTTGACGGGACATACTAAACCATACCAAACCAACTCAGAATGGTATCAGGTCATTGAAAAAGGTGCCAATGCATTCGACGAAGTCCACTTGCGTCTGATGTTGCTGGGCGATGATGACGTTCATTTTGGTGCTGAATCTCAAGGGGGGAAATTGAAGCCATACCGATTACACATTCTTGATGGAGAAGAAGCCGAGTTCGAGGGGTGGATTTTAAATCCTTTCTCGATTCCCCAAAAGGCTGTAATCAAGTTAGTTGGACCGGATGATTGGAAGAGCCAAGTGGTTGAGGTTGAATTGAAACCGCGAGAACAAAAGGAGATACGAATCTCCATCTCGCCTCCAGATGGGAGTTGTTGTAGACGTCAGCCTATTGGGCTTGATTTGACTGTTGGAGGACGACCTTTTGGCCAAGTTGCTGAGGCTTTAGTTAGCATCGGTGTCCCAAAATTCTAAGCAGACACAGTAACATTTGGAAAGAAGCTTAAAGAAACTTATGGAAAAGTTAGTTCTCAACCGAGACGAATACTTTCAAGTGGTAAGTTTAACTCAACTGGTGTCTATTGATATACTGGTCATTTACGACGCAAAGCTACTTGTTGGAGAAAGAATCAATAATCCAGCCAAAGGCAGTTTTTTTGTCCCCGGAGGGAAAGTCTACAAAAACGAGTATCTCAAGGAGGCTTTGGGGAGAATTTCGGAGCATGAAATTGGGATCAAGCTCACCTCTAATCAAATAACTCTAAATGGGATCTATGATCACCTTTACGAAAACAATTTCAAGGATGACAGTTGTGGAACACACTATGTCTGCATTGCATGTCTGTTCGCACTGGACGATATAGAGAAAGTAGATGTCGTAGAAACTGCAATGCTAAGCCAACATCATTGTGTTGAGTGGTTGGATACTAATCAGATCTTGGATCACCCTAAGGTTCATATCAACGTAAAAAGTTACTTCGATGATGTACCGACTAACAAATTCCCTTAAGCCATAGGCGAAACATTACCATGGATCTGTAGTTTGATGTTATTTAAACTTTCAATTTTTGGACCTACTTATCCCCTGCTAATCAGGTCAAGGAAACAGTTAACCTTAGGAGTCTACATATGGAATTTGAAGGTAAAGTTGCTGTTATAACTGGTGCAGGCATGGGCATGGGAAAGGCAATAGCAATAGCCTTTGCTGAGGAAGGGGCATCCATTGTTGTTGTTGATGTAAATATTGACACTGGTCAAGAAACTGTCAAGACAATTCAGAATAAAGAAGGTCGGGCGATCTTTATACAAGCTGATGTGTCCAACGCATCCGATGCGCAACAGATTGCAGTAGATACAATAAGTTCATTTGAAAGAATCGATGTTTTAGTTAACAATGCGGGAATTCAACACTATGGGAGTGTTATTGAAACAACGGAAGAAGAGTGGGATCAAGTACTCGGTGTAAATCTTAAAAGTATATTTCTTTGTTCTAAATATTGCATCCCTGAAATTCAGAAGCAAGGAAGTGGGAGTGTAATCAATATCGCATCAGTCCAAGGTATTGCGAGTCAAAAGCGTGTTTGTCCTTATTCGGCTTCCAAAGGTGGAGCTATTTCACTGACAAGAAATATGGCAATTGATTTTGCTGCGGATAATATTCGTGTTAACTGTGTTTGCCCCGGTTCAATTGATACTCCGTTATTACGTGCTGCAGCAGAACTAACTGGTAATTCCCAACAAGCTATAGAAGAATGGGCTGATGCACACGTGCTAAAACGACTTGGCCAGCCCGAGGAAGTTGCCCAAGTTGTCCTTTTTCTGGCTAGTAATAAAGCTTCATTCATCACTGGAGCAGCTTATGTAGTTGATGGAGGTTTAATTACACAGTTGTAGTGCTAAAAGTAACTTTGCACACACCCTATATATGTTTACAAAGATAGTGGTTTCTCATGATGTTAGTATAACAAGGAAAGTGGGTAATCAGAAACTTGCTGACCAATCGTATTCTCGCTATCAGAAACTACAATTGGAAAACACCGATGATTAGCCTAAGACCTACCCTTTTACCACCATTATACTCATACTATATAGGTAAATCTATTTAGAGACAAAATTTTATTGAGATTGGAGCTAATATTCGGTTCCAGAATAGAACAAGCGAAATCTGATTATGATATTGATCTGTACATATCCAATGCAAACTACTTAATTAAATAACAGCCCTCAGTATGTAAAATTGGAGAAATTTTAAGGAGTAAATGATGTTTGAGANACTTGGGATTGTCACAAATATATGGGCAAAACGGATGGAAAGCGGAGATCAATTTCAGGAACTTGCCGTTCAGTTTGGACAAGATGGGTTTCAACATTTGGAAGTTCGGGATGGTGACTATCTGCGTAATTCAGAGTTTGGCAACTTGGTGCAAGAAATCGAAGCGGCAATAGAAGTCTACACTGTGGATCAGTGGAAAGATATTTGCGAAGCAGTATGGAACTATAAAGATTGGGAAATACTTGTGAAAGGTAATCATAAATATCTTTTTAGCCAAATCAATGAGTTTGTGAAGAGAGTATCGGATTTGACTTTGAGNTACGCCATCTCGCATTCATGGTTGAGTAGCCCCCCGAATCTAGAAGTTGATAATAATCAGATCCGTCGAGCAAAGCAATTAGCGTATCTGTTATGTCCACATCAAGCGCGATTACGATTAGTGGACCTCGAATCATCTGTTGAANACAATCCAGAAATTGCTGCCGCAAACCTCCAAAGATACCAGTCACTATTGCCAAGCTATCCGATTTTATTCGCTGTTGAGAATGCCAAGCAACCAGCTATCCAAATACTAGATCTCGTTAAGGAAAGTAGCCTATTCTTAACTTATGATGAAGCTAATGTATATCAATCAGATGGTACAACAATCGAGGATCTTGAAATCTTTTGGCAAGNGGTTGAGATGGAAGATCTAACTTCTGTTCACTTCAAGCAAAAAACTAGCCAAGGAGTTCTACACCAAGTGAAAGACGGCTTCATCGANTTTAGGGCGATTATCCGCCGTTTGAACCAGAACGACTACACAGGGGATTTATTACTTGAAAATGCGCCTTCTGATCAGCCGTTAGAAGACGCGATTAAAAGCAGGGATTACCTTCAGAGATACGTAGCGTGAATGCATCGAACTTTATTTCGATGGTACAAAGATTACTTTGTGCNACCTAGGACTAATCCCCATTCACCGGTAGCCAAACAATGATCTTCGCCTACGGCACCAATTGCTAGTAATGTCGTCGAGGTTCCCGCGTTTTGAAGATCCCATGTTTGACCTCCATTGGTAGTNTGTAGGATGGTTCCAAAGTCACCGGCTACCCAACCTATATCTTTATTAACAAAAATGATATCATTTAGGTTATTGTAAGAATTTGTTTTTTGCTTTGTCCATGTACCTCCGCCGTCGTTTGTATGAAGAATTACGCCTTCTTGTCCAGCAATCCAGCCTGTTGTTTGATTGACGAAGGTAATTGCCTTCAAATTATTGTCAATACCTGAATTTTGATCTTCCCAGTTTTGTCCGCCGTCTGTCGTATGTTGGATAGATCCATATGATCCTACTATCCATCCTTCTGTTGGAGATGAGAACGATANATCCCATAAGTTCTGACGTGTTTCNCCGGCTGCAACGCGTTCAACTTTACCTTTCCACGTTTTTCCTCCGTCGNTGGTCTGAAGGTATGCATTATTTGCACCCACCATGAAACCAGTTTGGTTATTAATCATCCATATTCCTGTTAAATAACTACGAACACCCGGGTCAATAGATTCCCATGTTAATCCCCCATCTTGAGTTATGAAGAGAACTGCCCGAACCCCCCATCTTGCTGGTAAAGTACCGGTGATGAAACCCAGTTTTTCCCCGCGAAAGTAGACCCGTAGAAAATCCACTGGATTTTCCGATTTAATTTCTTTCTGTATCCATTCTTTACCACCATTGTTAGTGTGTAGAATTAGTCCATTTCGTCCGACTAGCCAGGCTTGCTTCTGGTTAATACAATGTACATCCTGTAAATCGCCTTCTACACCGTCTTTACGTAAAAAATCATCATTCCTTATAATTTCCCATTTTTCAGCACCATAAGCAGTGGGAAACAACAATATACCAATGATTGATGAGGTGATGATAAAACTGAAAATTCTTTTTGATTTCACGGTACTCTCCTTATAAAGCATTGAAAGTGTTGTGGGAATAATATATAGACATCAGGGAAATAANGGGATTGTAGAGTATGGTACCAGTGAGTAATGCTACAATACATAAAATGTTATATATTAACTGGCTATGCTTAGGTTAACATAACCTTTTATACAAAGACAGTCTTTTCTGCGGTGTTTTTCCGGATANATGAACAATCTATTTCGAAGANGGTAGCTTTTCTTGTACCATGTTAAGGTTATGGCTCTTCGTCTTCCGGGACTATTTCATAGGCACTGCTTATTTCGGGCAAGACCGACCGTGGTCGTTGCCTTTGAAAATCGAAAAATACCCAGTTCGTTNCAGCAGTTACCAGAACAGNTTGGTCATGNGTNCGGACAAACTTATATTTTCTNNGGGANCGTATCTTATGNAGNCTNGATATCCANGTGTNGATCACTATNTCATCNTNNGCNAAAGCTGGTAGGATATACTCAATATNATGAGANCGAACNANCCAGCTAGCACCTATTTNTNTATAACGTTCAGNTGACCATCCTTGAGCATTTGANTGTGCTATAGCNGCATCTANCATCCAACANATATANTCAATGTTGTTGACATGTCCNTTTGAGTCAATTGCTTCGTTTGGNACANTAATNGAATGCTGATAAATTTTGGGCATNATNTNTTAATTCACCGATTATTTTAGATTTCAGATAAAGTTGATTAACAGACAAGGAGCCAACCTTCTAGTTAAGTTAGTATAATAAATAGCAAGTTAGGATGTTAAGGCCTCTTCTAATGTTGCTCTGGCCAGCAAACGTGTAGAATCCAATGTTGGTAATGGGCAATCGTTGGGATCAACTAAGATCGGAATCTCAGTGCATCCTAGAATTACAGCATCACATCCTTTATCTTTAAACCCTTGAATTACTTGGTTAAAGTAGAGCCTTGAACCTTCAAGGAAAATCCCATTGACGAGTTCCTCAAAGATAATAGTATTGATTTTTTCCTGTTTATCTCCCTCTGGGATTTGGCATGAGATATTGGATTTTTCGAGGATATTGGGATATACAAAGCTGGTCATCAAGTATTTTGTGCCTGTGAGAGCCAAGTTCTGGAATCCTTGGTTCCTTGCTTCTTGGGCAACGATTTCAGCAATATGAAGCCAAGGAATTGGTGATTTCTCTGTAACGAGGTCGAATGCTTGATGAATCGTGTTATCGGGACAGACGACAAATTCTGCACCCATCGTTGCGAGCTTTTGAACGGAAGATAACATCAATTCAGCAACTTGCGTCCAATTTCCCGAACGAATGTGAATCATATAATCACTTAAAGGATAAGTGTGCATTGAGACTTCAGGATGTGTGTGTGTTCCCATCTTAACCGGTGCTTCTGCGCACAGAGTGCGGTAGCATAACGCAGCACCTTCGGCACTACATGCAACTATCCCAATGTGTTTCGGCATGGTTTATCCCTTTTCAGGTCTTTAACTGTAAGAAAGGTTTCACCAAGAACGTTGAGTGGAGAGATCAGTGTTCTCTAGCTAAGCATTTGGTTATAAGGTAGATTCCATCGGGACTTCCAAGCCAAATTTCTATCTTCCGCCCTTATTCTTAAGTTTTATTTATGAATTAGACTTAACTGTGTCAAGACTCTAATCTTTTTGGGTATGTATTAGGCTAGAATTGACCATTGCGAATTTCAAATTTTGTTGGTTTATTTAAGGTTATTCCATTAATTTGAACCCAGTACGCTATCCATTCGATCATTTGATCTAAGGAGACTTTGGGATAACCAAAAATTTTATGGCATCTGGAAGTATTGGTCAGTAAAGATGTTTCAGATTCCTCTGATTCAAATATGGGAAGTGTATCGAAGATTTCACCAAAACGGTTTGCTAGATGCCGAACAGAAACCGTCTCAGGACCAGAAAGGTTCAAAATAACCGGAGGACTCTGGCAAAGGGTAAACGCGCGTAAAACAATAGCATTTGCGTCTCCTTGCCATATGACATTGACGTTACCCATTGTTAGGTCTATTGGATGTTGACTGGCGACTTTCTGCGCTACATCAAGCAAGATCCCATATCTGAGATCGATTGCATAGTTCAAACGTATAATTGTAACTGGTGTATTAAATTGGTTCGAGAAATGTTCAAATATTCTTTCGCGACCAAGACAGGATTGAGCATACTCACCAATTGGACCTATTGGCCCTAACTCCCGAGAACCTCCGGCTGTAATCATTGTCAGTGGATAGACATTTCCAGTCGAGAANACAATGATTNTGGAATTTCTGTATTTCTGAGCCACACGNCCGGGCAAATAGGTGTTCATAGCCCAAGTCAGCGACTTGTTGTCAGTCGAACCNAATTTTCGTCCAGCCATAAAGATTACATTTGGCGTNNCNGGTAGTNTGAACANNTGNTCATCGTCTAATAGNTCNCAGGTAATTGTNTCTATNCCGGNTTTTNNNAGTTCNTCGTNANTNCCATGTNCCGAAAATCTGGAAACNCCGATTACTTTATTGTCNANNTTGGCATTGNCGATGGCCCGTTTGGCCAGTTTGGCCAAAGTTGGCCCCATCTTTCCTCCAACACCAAGNANGAGTAANTCNCCTTCCAACTNCNACATNGCANTANNNACTTCNTTNGTCGGATAGGACATGACNTNNTNTAATTGTTCNNCGGTTTCTATTTTATCGAGCATAGTTTGAACATCCAGAGATAAAATCATCGACGTCGAACACAAATCCGTATGCNAGTGCNACACGCCACAAGGCGATCTCTTTGCAGGTTTCATCNCTTGCTGTTTCCTTGTTTTCAACTGCAGTCACCGCTTGACGGAATGCTGAGCACATTATGCCTCTCTTATGGATCTCAGCCATCCCTCCAGGCGATAGTAGCAAACACCAGTTAATGGCGAAACCAGCATAGATTAGGTGATTCACACCATCAGCTTGACACAAAGCAAAAAGCTGATCGCTGTTCTCAGCGATGCCTTCATTACCAATCGGTTTCGCTGCTTCTGGAAAATCTAGGTTTTCAAAACCGCAACGTACATCCGAGCTATTATGAGAACCGACAAAGACGTTTTCAGTTCTAAACTTCCGCAGATTCTCAAGTACTGGGTCACTATCAATCTTTTCAAAGGTATGGGGANGNTTTTGAGTTAATTGAGTCGCTCGATGATACCCTGAATATNTTTTATAGTATTCGCCATTACTAACAACATGAAAAAGTTTTAAGTCAGATTGGCGAACCGCAGCGAGAAGTCTTGGAAAAATGGTGTGGCAGATTTCATTGGCTCTCGGAATGTACTCAACTGCGCGGTGCCAACCCGGATACTGCTCACGTTTTCCACAATCCCAAGCATGCATGACAACAACGGCCGTGTGATCAAATGATAAATTGATCATGCCTCTTTTCCACCCGCCATATCCTTCACCAGGTATATCTAGATTGAAATCTGCATCAAACTGTTGATAATAGTTTGCTTGTACTGGAAAAACTCTCATAGAATCAATAGCGTTTTCACCTTAAGTTTTTCACAATTGAACCTTGATTTCTTGGTTTGCTGCAATATCGATAATTATTTCGGCAAAGTTACACCCATAAATCGAAATTGGTTTCCAATCAATCAGGCGACCATCTATTTGAATAGAGAAATCGTTTATGGTATCAGGAATCGGGAAAATGAAAGTTACGCTTCCAACCGAAATGGGAGATGTTATCGTAAACCTGTCGTGTCCCTGATGCATAATCCGGATCTGGCGACGTTTTTGTTCCCAATCACCAATTTGTTCGCTTGTCCACCATTCCATTCCTTGCAGGTGTGCGTATTCAACTACGTCAATGACTGCATCTCTTACATTTGGTTTTTCGATGTGGGCAGGGTGAAAAAGGAAATGAGCAATTCCATAATGCCTAGAGACNCTATCAATAAGTCCACGTCCGTAGAAAACTGGACATGTAATAACTAGATCTTGCGTTAGCATATTGATCTCCAACACATTAATACGCTTTCCATTATCATCAATTGGATACCATGGATGTGATCCCCCAAATGGGAAACCGATCGTGCCATGTTTACTCGGACCTTTAGATTGATCAACTTCGATGCCTTTTGCTTGGCACCAATGAAAGAATTCCAACCGGTTTTCCCATCGCGTATAATGGTTTTTGTTGGACTTGAGTGTAGGGATACCTGCTTCCTGAATCAACCATTGGTGTTGATAATTAAAGTCGTCTTGTGTCCAGTTAGTATAAGTTTTCTTCGTTAGCGCATCAAAGTGAAGCGCAATTTCATAATCCCAATCCTGAAGCTTCTGATAAAATTCTGGTATGTACCCACCCGGATAAATAATGCACCAGGTTGTTTTAATATTTAGTTGGTCTGTCACATCCAATAGTGACCACGCCAATTGCTGATCGTTATGATCAGAATCGTGCGACATCATGGCGATTGATTTCAGACCTCGCGGATAATACCATAAAATTGGGGTTGATTGAGACTTCACCTCAAAACATCGTAGGATAGCTTTGACAATCAGTTCGCGTAACTCGTCTGTTATTGGCTCCAGAAAAACTGGTTGCGTGCTTGGAACAATTGGCGTCCGATCCCATTTCCAATTCAGAACAAACCCATCTTCTGTCTTTAGAATATCATCATCAATTGAAGCTGACCCATCAGGTGCTGGTTGTCCGTCTTGTGTAACTGGAATACCCTGTTGAATTAAGACAATTGACCCGATAAGATCAGCTGCTAAGGCAACAGTGTAACCTTTTCCATATCTGTTTTCGACGATTGCATCACCAGCAGGTTGATACTGTATATCAACCAACTTGGCCAAGGGGGTTCCTGTTGTGGCATGAAATTTGGTTCCTCCAAAGACATGGAGCGAACTCTGCAAACCTGACGTGATTGTTGAAGATGTTTCCAGTTCAATAAGGTAACCTTCCTCTATTTCCTCAGTTAACTTGACACCAAAAATTTCACTGAGTGTAGGGTCACTATTCAACCAGATGGCTGTTCCACCTGATTTAACATATTCTTCAATTTTGTTTCTATCNGATTGATCAAAATNNAGATCTCCAANTAAAATNATTANNGTACGCANATCAATTTGATGNCCTAGGTCTCTAGTATNNATCAGGTCATAGGAGATCCCNGCATGTGCTAATATCTCCTCAATATAGAAAACAGTAGTTCTAGAGTTCGGATCTAGAACTACTNCAATTTGACACATTCGTGNTNGGGAGTTAATCAGTTTTTCTCCTNACNGATTGACTACCTANTTCTGTACTATACNATTTCGAAATAATANNCTCAATTTATGGATAATTTCGTTCAAAATNGGTTCAATTGCTGTTTTCGGTACTNGNAGCTTTTATCTTTGGNAGCAACAAATGGTGANTTTGATGTATAGTGAAACTCTTTAACTTAATACACGTTTCTTTGATCAATATAGATTTAAGAATTTAGAGAAGTTAAGGAAAATGGAATTGATTATACTGCTCTTACGTGCACTGAAATTCAAACGTGCACTGAAATTCAAATTTGAANAATNAAGACAAACAGTAGAANTCGAAGACNAATCTGATTAATTAAGGAATGNNGACCACAGATTTNNGAAAGNGCAGGCTAAATATGGAATTTATTCTTCNTNCTGGATGTATATCATACTTGCTNATACTTTCAAAGTAACAATANNGTGTCAATTTGGTAAATGTTTTCCCAGTTTTGATAGTGACTGNTGTGTTAATTCAATGTTATCAATACTTTTAATCTTTTTATAAATTTCGAGNGCTTTTTGGAGTGAGGTTTTTGCTTGATCTNGATTNCCCATTTCGATCAGCACCTCCCCTGTACANCGATTTGCTTCTGCAATCNCTAATGTCATATTAGCTTTATCAGCGATTTCGGCGGCTTTTGAGAAACTTNTTATGGCTTCTCGCCAATCTTTCTTTTGTTGTTGCACCATTCCCACTTTGTTCCATGCGTGCGCAATGGCNTGAGGNACGCTAATTTCTTCCGCAGTCCTTAGTCCTTCTCGGCTGTANTTTTCCGCAGTTTCAAGATTTCCCTNCTTGAGNNTNACNCCAGTCAANTTAATGTACACTTCTGCNAGGCCTGGTAAATTNCCAATTTCNTTCCGAATGTCTAAACTGATAAGATAATGATCAGTNGCTTGATTATTATCACCTTGTTTAAAGTAAAAATTGCCGAGATTGTTTTCAACATTGGCAANATTTTCTCTGAGGCCAGAACGCTGAGCAATTTCTANCGCGTTNTGATGGCATTTAAGCGAGGCNTCAAAATCGTTCATTGTTGNATACAGTGATCCTAAGTTGCTATAGGAATTCGTCAATCCAACATTGTCACCTATTTGTTTCTTCAGTTCTATNCTCTTTTTGTAATTATNTAAAGCANTNTCTACTTTTCCTATCATGTTCTCAACGAGTCCCAGGTTNTTATAGAGTTGTGCCATTAGCATTTTGTCNCCAATTNGNTCCGCTTGGGAAATTCCATTTTCAAAATATAAATTGGTTTTTTCGAGATCTCCTTTTCTAAAATAGTAATTTCCAAGATTTTTGTTAATGGATGCAATTATGTCGTAAGCAGTCGTNCCCTCTACCAATTTCAATGCACATGTAGCCATGTCAATTGCTTGAGTGTAATCGCCTTTTTGAGAATGGATCCAGCCTATAGAATTATAGATTGTTGCTTCTTCCACTAGATTCGGTTGATNTTTTAGATCTTCAAGCGCTNGTTGCAACATTTCTGTCGCTTTTTCGTACTCTGATCGTTTCTCAAAAACGTCTGCTATCTTACGTTTGATTTTAGCTTTCCTTAGTACAGATCCAGTTATTTGCGCGGCTTGCTGAAAATGTTTAATTGCGGCATCGAACTCACCTTGGATCGTATATACATCACCTAATCCTTCATGAATTATTAGGCGTTCTTCAAGCAAATCCACGCTGGATTCTCCAAGATGTTCGAGTCCCTGTGTGTAGAGTTTAAGCGCCACTTGGTGATTGTATTGTTGTTTTGCTTTTCTCCCTGCTTTAGCCAAATGTATGAGAGCTTTCGATTCATCGTTTCCTTGATGATAGTGATGCGCTAATTGTTCAAGTACTCTTTCAGGGTTGTCCTGGTGTTTAAACAATACACTGTCGCCAATTTTGGTATGTAGATTTCGACGTGTTAAAACTGGAACCATCGAGTAGGCGATATTATGTGTTACGATGTGCTCAAAGACATATTCAAATTGGCCACTAGGGGAGTGTTGGGGATCAATCATGTCTAGCGCAATGAGTTGACCTAGGTTTGTATCCAAATCAGCTGCATCATCCGATATTTGTTCAAGGATAGCGTGATCGACAGTCCTACCTATAACTGCACAATGTTGCAATATAGATTTAGGTTCACTAGACATCCTGTCAATTCGGGCACGTAGCATTTGTTCAAGTGAATCTGGAATGTCAATCCGATCTGCATTGCCAACAATTGTCCATTGATTTTGGAAAACGGCAATCTGTTTCGCTAACCGCCTAACGGTATATGTTTTTTCTACGTTGCTAATCCGCCAAAGCTGTCCCATCTCTTGAATTGAGACAACAAAATTAGAATCAAACTCAATATGATTTTGTCTGAAACCAGCGAGTAATTCTTCCGGCATAAACCCATTATCTAGTTGGATCTGTGACTGGTCATTGCAGTCAATATTGAATATCTTAACCTGCTGAATCACCTGATTATCTATCAGCAATCGAAGCATTTCTTCCATGTAGAATGGGTTGCCTTCAGCATTTTCAATAATTCTTTCTTTAAGTGAATCAGCATTAATTAAAGTTAATAAGCCTCCTAACAAATTTCGACTGGCTTGGGAGGATAGTTGGGACAGTTCTATTAAAGTAGACTGGTTTGGAATTCGGCTAGGTATCTCATCGTTGATATGCCAGCAGAGTTCTGTTCGTTCAGGTCTATAGAGAGCTATCAAGAAGATTGAATTGTCAACTATTGATCCTAACAGAAAGAAAATAAGGTCAAGCGAAACTTGATCTATCCAATGGAGATCCTCTAAGACGAAGGTCACTGGTTTGCGTCTAGATTCTTCAATCAGAATGTCTCTGATGGCTGCAAACGTACGTCGTCTTCTGCCTTCAGCATCTAAGTATTTAACTTTTTCAGCGTAGTCACCTTCAAAATTTAAAGCGAAAAGCTGACTGCCAATGTAAGGTATAATCTCGTCTGATAAATCTTCATCCGATTCCCGAAACAAGTTTTTGATTTTATAGATCAGTTTTTCTGTAATTTCATCATCGCGATCAGTCTCTTGAATATCAAGATATACTGTAAAAGCAGAAATGAAAACCGAATACGCTGTCTGAGCAGTATATTCAAAGCAGTTGCCTTCTAGCCATGTTACGCGTCCTCCCAGATTCAAACGTAGTTCCCGTTTTAACCGTGATTTTCCTAGTCCTGCTTGACCGATAAGGCCAACAAAATGCCCTTGATTCTGCCATAGCATCTTAGATTTTTCATTTAAAGCCTTAATTTCAGTTTCTCTGGAAACGAATACTTTATTGAGAAGGGAAACACCTCGTTTCAGCTCCGGATCTGCTCTTTTTCCTAAGGCTCTATACACTGGAATCAGCTGGCCTCTAACCTCAACATCAGTCTTTTTTTCATACTTGAAGAGTGCACGAGTAAGGCGGTATGTTCGTTCTCCCACTAGCATCTCACCCGTTTCGGAAATATCTTCAAGTTTTTCAGCTAGTTCGACGGGTTCCCCAATGACAGTATAGTCCATTTTTTGCGTTTCATCTGTGCTAATATTACCAATTGAAATCCTACCGGTATTTACTCCAATATGCACATTTAGTGGGGGCATATCCATTTCAATGGCCATCCGGTCACTAAAGCGTTTAATTTCGTCCATCATTTCTAATCCAGCTTGAACTGCTCGCTCTGGATCGTTTTCATGGACAATTGGAGCACCAAAAATGGCAACCAATGCATCACCGATTATGCGATCAATGATACCTTCATATTTATAAACAATCCTACCCAAGTCATGATGGCATTTGTCCATTAGTAATGCCATTTTACTTGGGTCGTNTTTAAATTTCTCTGACAAATCAGTGAATCCACTCAGATCAGAGAAAAGTATGGTGACAATCTTTCGTTCCCCTTGAACCATTAATCGTGCTTTGTCAATTTTGTCACGTAAATGGGGAGGAATCGCTGCTTTTAGCCTCTTCTGTCTCTCTTCTTCGGATTCTTTGAACGCCGTAATTCTTGTTGCTTCTGGTTTCTGATCTACAACGGAAAAGATNGGNACTGGTTNGGNAATACCTTTAAAACTTTCTGCNGGAAGGGATTGATAGACGAAGATGTCTTTTGTTAGATGATATACAGATGGACTAACAACAACCTGTTTGGGACCTGCTTTAGCCTTAATACGAGCTGCCAAATTAACGGTAGGACCAAGCACAGTTGTATCAGTATATTGATCGGTTCCAATTCCGCCTACCCAAGCAACACCGCTGTTGATACCGACGTGGATGTCAACATCTGGAAACTTATCAGTAATCTTGACCATATCCATTGCCGCTAAAACCGCACAAGTAGGATCATCTTTGTTAGTAACCTGTGTGCCAAAAGTTGCCATGAAGAAACCGCCTTGAATTTTATCNGTAATCCCACCATATTTAGTAATNATATTATCTAANTCAAGATCAAATTGTTGCTTNACAATGGATATTTCTTCAATCATATCCATATCGGCATTGGAATCAACTTCAAACCCCTCAATTGCGGCAAAAATAACACTAATTGGTTTCTCAACGCCGAAGCCTCCTTCTTCTTTCCGACGNTTTTCGGAATCCTCTAGTGCTTGTTCTATCGATTCGTTGNTATCAGATTGCNGCGTAATGGNNTTTTTAAGTGAACTTNTATCTTTGAGTTCTTCGGTCATAATCCAGTTTACGTTNCATATCTAATGTTTAATTTAGTTTACGTCGTTGATGATATAACGATGGTAGGAATGCTAATCTATTTGGCCTTGGTTGCTCAATGTTGATATACTTGCTTGATTACAAACTTAAGTGTATTTCGGCGATCATCAGCCATTATTGCACTAGTTCGTTTTTCTATTTGGATGTTGTCATCGACGTAATGCTTATGAGAGTCATAGAGACTATTCTTTAGAAGAGGCTGCGGGTTATGATGTGGACTTACATCTCTTGTTTGCCTAAAAGTTAGCATATTGCCATAATGAACGATTTTGTGATTCAAGCCTCCGTAGCTATGCTATTATCTCATCACGACAATCAAGTTTCAAGTTCAAGTCATCACTTTACAAAGAGACAAACTGAGTTAGATGTATATTAAAGATCTTCATCCATGGAACATTACACCAAGTAAAGCAACCCAAATTCAGAATCAACTCCGTAATCAAATAATAGATAAAGATGACTTGGGTGAGATTCAGTTTGTTGCCGGAATGGATATTGGATTCAAAGGCAATCTAGCACGTGCATCAATTGCTGTTCTGCGCTATTCGGACTTGGAACCGGTTGATTTGGCTGTGGTTGAGACAACCGTTAGCTTCCCTTATGTCCCTGGCCTATTGTCCTTTCGGGAAACACCACTGTTGCTTGAAGCCGCCAAGAAATTGAGGACTGAACCGGATCTGATTATTGCGGATGGGCACGGACTAGCCCACCCGAGACGTTTCGGTATAGCCTGCCATCTAGGATTAATACTGGATAAGCCAGCTATCGGTTGCGCAAAATCTCGTCTTTGTGGTACCTACAGTGAACCAGGTAATAAGAAAGGTTCGTCCGCACACATTCATGACAAAGGAGAAATCATTGGAGCTGTACTCCGCAGCAGATCGAATGTAAGTGTCGTGTATGTATCAGTTGGACATCGAGTGTCACTGGAAACAGCAATCGAATTGACTCTTTCCTGCTGTAAACAGTATAGGATTCCAGAAACAACGCGTTACGCACATAAAGCCGCTTCCGGCGAACCTATTTCACTGGTTCAGAANCAGATATCACTATTTTAACTGGTTTCTTGACCTTCTAAAGTAACCCTTCCTGTACGATGTGGNGNTTCGTAAACTGCTAANTCCTCGGGTGTCGGATCGGCAATTGGGCACTCNATGCTTGGTCTTCCCCAAGATAAGAACCCTGGTGAACACTTAAAGAGGATGGATCGNCGCATACGGTTCTCCGCTTTCCAAGACAAGGTNCCATGAACTAAGGCTTCATTAAATACNATTANGGAACCCGCTTTTGCTGANATTTGCTTTACAGTTCCCAAATCATTTTCCGTTGACAGCATTTGGCTAAGTGGACGATAGTTTGACTTATGGCTTCCTGGTATACAAGCAAATCCGCCATCGCCTTCCAGAACGTCAGTAAGTTGCCATGATGCAACACATAGACCGCACTGCATCTTCCCGTGTTCAAATCGATGATACTGGCTTGGATCAAAGGTCATACCACCATGCAGCCAATGACCTTCTGTTCCTTGTTCCATCTGAATTAAACCCGGGCCATGATCCAATCGAAAACCATGTCCAAGTATTTCGTTAAAAATGTCGATGATTCGTGGGTGTGTTAGCATTTGTCTGAATGGATCACACCACGGAGGATCAAAAGTTAATGGGTTTTGCCTAAACTCACCGCGTCCCTTCTCAGCTTTCAATTTCTCAGAATTTTGGGAAAGTCCAGGTTCGCGGTTAACAATTAATTCAGTATGGTAATCAGTAGCCTCGTTTGCTGCAATAATTTCTTCCTGAGTCAAGACATCGTCAATAACAACGTAGCCCCATAGATCAAACAAAAATTTTTCTAGATCTGTCATATTTATCATTCCTTGAGTTCTTTTTTTACACAGTGTACGTCTATTGAAAGATAATATCCATAAACGATCAATTTTTCTAGATATTTCTGGTTTTCAGTAACTAGTTCCAACTTACAGCTTAATTTCATTATTCATTCTAACAGTGATTCATCCAAGATAAATCTTCACCTTATCACAAGAGGAGATGCCTGAACTTCCTGATTACAAGTNAATGATTTGTACCCACTTGCATTGCAAAAAAATCATGGTATTATAATAGAATATAGAAACGTTGACACAAAAATTACATTATCATGTTTTTTAGGCAGAACTCAAAAGGAAAGTCTAAAGTGATTATGGGTGTGTAATGACTATGAAAAGGGACAGGCTTTCTTCCAGGAGCCAAAGTTGTTATTGGCAAAAGAGCAGCAACCACCGAATTCAAACATTCCCTCAGGGTAGAGGCAGTGACACTGGCAAATCCACTAGGGTCATTCGACTTGAAGGTAGTCAATCCTGATACACAAGAAGTTGTCGCTAAAGAGGCGTTTGTATCAGTAGCGAGACGGTATACAATTATCCGAATCCTTTTCGTTCTTCTCAAGGAACCACTTTTCGCTATGTTGCCAATGAAGAGGTAGAAGAGATAACGGTTCAAATCTTTAACCTGAATGGGGAACCCATAGGCATTTTAAGGCGAAATGGGGATGGTGACATAAAATGGCCTAATCCTGATCTTAATTTTGGCCTCTACGTCTACCAGATGGAGGTGCAACTTGGGACTGGACAAACAAGAACTTTCCAGCGACTTCTTCAAGTGGAATAAATAGAAAATCGTAATGGAATTTTGGGAGGTATGTATCCTCATCTTTTCCTCTATCCAAATAGTTGATTTAACGAACTTAACATATCTCGAAGCGTTTTGCTGTCGTGATGTCCTAGACAAAGGTTAGCTAGCCATGCGTTTGTACTATATCTTGTTCTTTTTAATTCTTTCTTGCTTTAGTCTGAGCGTCGACGCTCAGACTAAAGCAGCTGTTATTGTTGGTGTCAGCGACTATCCTGCTAAATCCAATATTCCTGACTTACAACATTCATCTCAGGANGCCAAATCTCTTAGCAATTTTTTNACTGAGCNAGGTTATCAATGCCATACNTTGCTTGATCGAGAAGCAACTAAAGAGAANTTAGAGAGCCACATCCAAACGTTAATTGAGATGTCGGAGCAAAAATCNTTGGATCATTTTATCTTCTACTTTAGTGGACGTGGCACGCGAATCGAGGACGATCCTGTGTTTTCAGTGCTGTATTTTGTTGATGAAGATAAAGACGAATTAGATGAATGCCTCTTACTTAGCGATGCGGATCCTGCCGACCTTGACACCTATCTTAGGGATGATGCCCTTTTCGAATTTGTGACTCAAATTAAAACTGACGCCATCACACTGATTCTCGACTGTTCTTTCAATGGTGTTGCTGGTAATACTTCTATAAAGGGATTTGGAGAATCAACGGGCGACGAATTCGATGGAGTTAACGTAATGAAAGAAGGAGATGTTGGAGCACTCGAAAATGGTCTAGTGCTGTCAGCAAGTGCACCGGACCAACCTGCTTTGGATGGTGCTTTTTCGACTGCTTTGCTGGATGCCTTAAAAGCTGAAAAAGCCGATACCTCCCAGAACCGAGATCTCTCAGTGGCAGAAATATACGCTTACCTTAAGAATGCCCTCAAGGATAAGCAAGTACCTTATTTATTCGACCCACAGCAACACAATCCAACACTTGTGACTTTACCGGAACTGCCAACTTTAGAGATTATATCGGAACCTTCTGGTGCTGAAGTCTACCTGACAAAGGGGCAGAAGAGGCGGGAATATATTGGATCTACTCCATTTCTACAAGAACTACAAAAGGGTCAGTATCNAATTGATGTTCAGAAACTGGCTTTTCACCGCTCTCGAGTGCAAGATATTGAGCTTAGCGAATACAGCCAATCATACACGCTTGAACCATTTGTTCTCAAACCAATAGGTATTCACGGCATTGTGCGGGATGACAATGGCAATCCTACGGAAAATCTACAGNTCATCATCAAGCAAGAAGGAAAAGAAATTTGGCGAGAAGACGCAGAAAGAAATGGAAGTTTTCACTTAAGCCAGGAACAAGAATCATGGCTTAAATTAGATCAAGTCTATGAAGTCAGTGCGATAGGAAGTAATCTGCTTTCATCCGAAAGAGTAACTTTTACTTTTAGGGGCTATCAGGATATTGATTTGAGAGTTCCTGTTGCCCTTGATAGAACGGCACCCATCTTGATCGATTCTGTTTTTTCCTCTTCGCGTTTGGTACCTTCTGAAGATTTTCTGCTTTTAGGCGATGAAGTATTAATCACTCTTACGGTAACAGATAAGGTAGAGGATGATATGCTTTTTGAATTGGATCTTGAGACTTTAATGGATCTTGAGACAGATGATGGAGTTCTGAGAGACGATGGAATGGAGTCCCAAAATTACTTGGGGGTGTCGTCTGTAAAATTGGTGCTGGGGGTAAAAGACTCGGCTAAGTTATGGCCTCTCAATCCAGTTATGGAAAAAGATGAACAACTAAAAGACCAACACTCATATCAGTTCCAATACACTGTGACAAAAAATCCGGAGGTAGTTGAGGAGTGGTTTGTNGCACNAGTAGAGGTTATTGATAAGGGTGGAAATGCTCGTCTCTATCGTGAAAATGAAGTGAACATCAATTTCGNAGTATGTCCAAATATTCTTGTGATGGGTGAAAAGCTGTTTAGAGACGGAGTCTATGACAAAGCCGTCGATTCGTTTAATTTGTCTACAGAGCATACAGACCGAAGCAGATATATTATGTCACTTGCTCACCATGAACTAAATTCAATCCAAAATGCCGTAGAAAGCTTTTTGCTAATCAGCGACCAACTTTTCTACTTGTCGGGTCAACACTCGGGTTTGTCTCCACTGCCTCGGAAGTTTGCCAATAGGCTGTGGCGGTACTACCTAGATCAGTTATCAAAACATCGACAAGATCCAGACTTTCTCAGCTTGCTCATCGCGACTGCTGAGAGACTAAATCGTCTTCATGACGCCGAGTTGTATCAAATTTACAAGGAGAAGTTAATTGCCAACAGGACATCAAAAGAATGATTAAACATTACAATCTGATAGTGCATCCCTTTCTTTGTAGTCGGTATTTAATAAATATNACTGTTTTCCGGCTTCTCATCTGTCCAGTATTACTATTCCACTTAATCTTTTTATCGTTTGCGGAATCAGGACGGGGAGCTTTCTCAACATCTGGTGGAGGGGCAAGAGACCGAATTTTCGGTGAGTCTTTTGTGGCCGTTGCGGATGATGCAAACGCAATGAGGTGGAATCCCGCTGGAATTACGTTGCTGCAGCAGGCTGAGATTACTTTTTCGCATGCCAGCCTTTTTTCCTTGGGGGATGGAGCTTTTGACTATTCCGATACCTCTAGTAGCGTGAACGAAGATGTGGTTAATGTTGCCGTCCCAAACTTTACCGTGCCCTTTGGCATTAGCTACCATAGCGTTGGTACGCATGGACTCATTTTTACTGACGAGAGNGGGACCATCCTTGACTTAAATGGGAANTATACAGAGCGNGTGCTGACGCTATCTACCGGNNAAACGCTGACNATTGGTGGAAGTAAGCTCACATTTGGAGTGAACCTTAATCGTTATACTGTAAATAGTCGTCANAAACGGCGAGGTTTTGGCATTGATACAGGTTTATTATTTTTATCAAAAACTCGTTTCATACCTCAGGTCGGGGTGACACTTAATGGGCTTTCAAGTGTACCATCTCGCTTCATTATTGGTTTTGCGTATCATTTGTTACAAGAAGGTCAGCTTACTATCGCGAGTGGTTTAGCTAAAACATCCGCGACAGAAGGTTGGAAATACAGTATAACAAGCGAATACGATATTTATCGTTTTTATCCAATTCACTTGTCCCTTCGATCGGGCTATCAATTCCGTGGATCTCACTTAGAAAACAAGCTTAATGTTGACGTTGGCGGCTGGAACTCTGGATTCTCACTATACATGAATCGGTTTAAACTGGACTATTCTTATGAACCGCATATCTCACTCGGCAGCACCCACCGCATGACAGTTTCAATACTACAAGTTTCGCCTACAGAAAATCACTGGCAGAATGGTATACAACATTATATGATGTTGGAAGATGATTCTGCATTGACGTCTTTTAAAAGGCTAATAGGCCTGAACCCTGGCAGTGCCAGGGCATATCACCAAATTGCAAGGATTTATGAACGAAAAGGTGAACTTGAGAACGCAATCCAATCTCTTGAATACGTGCAGCAAATTGATGCGAATTATTTTGAAAAAGAAAAACTCCAACAGTTAATTGGAGATTTGCAAGGCCAACGTCGATAGTGCTAATTGTATTCCCGAACATAGTTAGATGTCATGACATATCTACGAGTTAGTTGAGTCTTTGATACTGACTTGGGTCAAAGGTCATACCGCCATGTAACCAATGACCTTCTGTTCCTTGCTCCATCTGAATTAAACCAGGCCCATGGTCCAATCGAAAACCACGCCCGAGTATTTCGTTAAAAATGTCAATGATTCGCGGATGTGTTAACATTCGCCTGAATGGAATGCACCATGGGTTGTCAAAAGTTAATGGTTTTTTTCTAAACTCACCACGTCCCTTTTCGGCTTTTAATTTGTCAGAATCATGCGAAAGTCCAGGTTCACGATTAGCAATTAATTCAGTATGGTGGTCAGTTGCTTCATTTGCGGCATCGATTTCTTCCTGAGTTAGGACATCATCTATAACAACGTATCCCCATAGATCAAATAAAAATTTTTCGAGACCTGTCATATTTGTCGTTCCTTGGGTTCTAATGTATGATAACAGTATACACGTGTACTTGAAGATAATACCTATAAACGAACAATTTTTCGAGGTTTTCTGGTTTCCCGTGTATACTTTGGTCAGTACTAGATTCCCATTTTACCTTGTCTTGATATTGTTCTGGATCGTTGTTTTATACTTGGAGCCTAATTTGAAGGAAGTTAGATTGGTTTCAAAGTTAAATCATGGCAATATAGATCTTGATTTTTGACATCTAGAGGTTTCAGCTATCCATCCTTATTTTTATTGTGATTCTAAGGGGAATTTTTAATGGATTTAGATTTGTTGAACTGATAATATTTAGATCAAACATGCCTAACATGCTTTAGAGAATTAAAGTGAGTTATTGTATGAAGTATGAGATTTTGGGTGTTTCCTGGTGTTTCCTTTTGTAAAGAAAATTTGA
>NZUQ01000018.1 GCA_002697225.1 Candidatus Poribacteria bacterium | reverse complement strand
TGGCTGAAGTTTTAGCAATTTATTTCCTCCTAAAACAATTTAGGGTTAACTTGAAATGTACAAACCAATATCGAGGAAGGTTTTAAAATCGGCTCAATGCGCCAGTAACTTCCAAGATTTTGTGTCTGACTAAAAAACACACTTGCTTCTCTCTTAGAATACCATAATTAGGATGATATATTAAAGATACTTAAATTTTTTAAAAAAATGTAGAGCACATGCCAGCTTTTTTATGTATACTCTGTTTCATCAGTTTGATTAATCCAAACTAAATTATTTTGAAATATGTCTTCCCAACCTAATATCCTCGTTATTCTGACAGATCAGCAAACACAGCGAGCGGTCAGTGCCTACGGTAACCCGTATTTACATACTCCGTGTATGGATACGTTAGTTCATGGAGGGGTCAGTTTCGAGAATTCTTATTGTACTGCTCCCGTTTGCAGTCCCTCACGTAGTAGCTTACTCACTGGATTAATGCCGCATCAGACTGGAGTTGAAATCAACGGGCCAAGTATTAAGCCGGAGGTTCCCACATTAGGAGATGTCTTTCAGCAAGGAGGTTACCAATCCTTCTATACTGGAAAGTGGGGGTTGGGTGATAGGCGAGGCTTCAATTTCTTGGAGGGTGAGTACCCAAAGGGAATTCCACAGCAATATGGTACCAATACAGACCCCATTTGGACTGATCAAGCAGTTAATTTCTTGCATCGGTTTAAGCAACAAGAGATATCTTCCGGCCAACCGTTTTTATTGTGTGTTTCCTTGCATAATCCACATGATATTTGTTATTGGGTAATGGATAATCGTGATTTGGTGGATATACCTGCCGATATAGACTTACCCCCACTACCTCCAAATTTTCAGCCAATTTTCGATGAACCTGAATTTATTGAAATCTGTCGCCAGCGTACTTATTACGGCAATGAACTGAATTGGACAAATGATTGGGATGAAATGGAATGGCGGAAATATTTGTACGCCTACTACCGATTTACCGAAAGAGTTGATCAGCAAATTGGTAGGTTGCTTAATGCATTAGATGAGAATGATCTTTCTGATGATACATTAGTTGTATTGACAAGCGACCACGGTGAAGGAGTGGCTGCGCATCAATGGGTAGTTAAATTGATGTTGTATCAGGAAGTGGTTACAGTCCCATTTGTGATTCGCTGGAATGGTATGATTCCAGAAAATCTGGTTGATCGAACCCATCTCGTTTCCGGTCTGGATCTTCTGCCAACTGTGTGTGATTATGCCAATATTGGTTTGCCTACAGGTTTAAGTGGTCAGAGTTTGCGCCCTTTGGTTGAGAATTCGTCTTTGCCTGGACGGCCCTACGTGGTTTCTGAATTGCAACCTGATCCAAAACATAAAGAGATGAAAGGTAGGATGATCCGTACAGCACGGTTCAAATATATCATCTTTTCTCATGGTCAACATCCGGAATTGTTGTTTGATCTAGAAGCAGATCCGGGTGAGACAGAAAATTTGGCTTATCAGGTTGCATACCGAGACATAGTTTTGGAACATCAGGCACTTTTACTGAGAGTGATCAAAGATACATTGGATCCGTTTCCTATGTCTAAGCAGATGATCCCATAGTGGGAGCAGGAAAAGAAGATTTGGTAATGTAGCTATTGGTGAAGTCTTACTTAACGAACAGTTCGAGAAAGAAGTCAAGGAACGTGGTCGAATTGTGACAGAAAGTGCAAACATGATACTGTTGACAAAAAAACTCAGTGTTTTTAGAATGTTTGATATGTGATTCTTAAATGGAGGGGAACTGTGAGGATTATTAACCGATCTTTTGTTGTAATATTGATTATGGCATATTTGTTTCTATCACACACCATTGTGCAGAGCAAGGTGCTATTTTATGATGATTTCGATGATGGAAAGATTGACAATAAGTACGAGTTTAAAAATCACCCTGGCAAATGGGTGGAGAAAGGTGGTGTTATTACCCAAACCAACCCAACACCTGGCGATCACACCTATTTGGTCATGGCAGGAGATTTTGAGGAACCACACACTAGTTTAGTGCAAATTCGCGTCGAGGAATGGAGCGATGGAGATCTAGCCCGTTGTGGACTAGGAGTTCGCCTTGATCCTAATGATGCCTCTGGTTATGCTTTTTTAATCCACCATTTTTTGACTAATATGGAATTTTTAAATGACCATCTAGCATGGAAACAGAACGATACACCACCGCCTTTTGATGAGGTTAAAACAGAGAAATGGTATTGGATGAAAGCCGAAATTAGTGATAAGAAATTTACTGGCAAGATTTGGCCTGATGGCGAAAAGGAACCCAAAAAATGGCTTCTAGAAAGTAAACTCGATTTGGGGGGGCTTAGACCTGCCAGCGGGCAGGTTGGTCTGAATGGTGGATCGAGTAGTGGCGCGCCAGCTAAAACCGTTGTCTCCTTTGATAACTGGGCGATTTGTGAAAAGGCTGGTGAATGTGATCCTGATGTAATACTCACGGTTGAAGCGACAAATAGGCTGTCCACGACTTGGGGCAAAATAAAGACTAGCTATTAACTCTTGGTATTCACCGAGTTTACATTCTCATCAATTTGGTGCTAGGAAGTATTAGGACCAACAGTTGTCTGTGTTAACCCTGCTTTTTACCCTTGGTGTTTCCGTTCATTGGTACCAGATCCTGATAGTTTTTAACGTTGTCGCAATGAATTACGCGTCCATCGGAGTGTGGGTGACTTGTTGTGCTGCCTGAAAAGAATAGGATTAAGGATTTATCCCTGCTAGTAGTATCGGGTCTCGATTGCTAGGCTGTAAAGGCTCCTTTGACAGTTGAATTGCCTCTAACCTCACTGTTGTTTCCAACTAAAAATTTAATTTGAATTCAAGATTGGTCGAAATTTGAATCCAAGTCTATTTACCTAATTCTAATACCGAAAAGGATTGTAACCAATGCAAACCGAGTTTCGAGGATTGTTTCCAGCCATAATTACTCCTATGACAGCAGATGGAGAGTTGAATGAGGACGCTTATCGTAAAGTAATGGAGTTCAGTATCCGAGCTGGTGTTGATGGCTTTTGGGTGGCTGGTGGTACAGGAGAGAGTGTTCTCTTGGATGATGAAGAGAATTGNCGGGTTGCAGGNATTGTGGCTGATCAGTCACAAGGACGAGTGAAGAATATTATGCATGTTGGTGCTCCAACCACCGCACGTTCGGCTAAGATGGCAGAACATGCGGCAAAGGTTGGTGTAGAAGCTATCTGTTGTGTGCCGCCATTTTTCTATCGACGTTCAGATGACGAAATTGTTGAACACTACCGAATTGTTGCTGCTGCTGCTGATTTGCCTCTTTTCCTCTATAATTTGCCTAGTGCTACTGGGGTTGAGATTACGCTCGATTTGGCTCGTAAAATTCAGGAGAAGGTTCCACAACTCAAGGGGTTGAAGCACTCTTCATCGGCATTTGGTAGTGTACGAGCGTTTGCTAAAATGGGGCTTAACTGTTTGATTGGAAATTGTCAATTGATGCTTCCTGCTCTAACACTTGGTGCTTCTGGTTGTGTGGACGGGCCACCCAACATGGTCCCAAAATACTTTGTTGAAATCTGGCATGCCTACCGGGCAAATGATTTAAAGCGAGCTGAATTAGCTCAGGATAAAGCTTCGGAAGTTGTCCAACAGATTTTTTCCTGTGGTGGTGGGTTCCACGCCTTGGCCAAGGTTGTGCTGGGACAACGGCTGGGAATTGATTGTGGAGATCCAAGACAGCCTGCTTTCCCTTTGACCTCGAAACAAAAAGATGCGGTTTCTCGTTGTCTTGAATCACTTTCATTAGATAATTCAGGCTCGGATTTATAAAAATCGCTTTGTAAAAGGATAGGAAACTAACTGAATGTATGAAATCTGTCTTTGGTCAAATAAATATGATATCTTCGAATAAAATAAAGGCACTTACGTTTGATGTTTTTGGGACGATTGGCGATTGGAGGTCAAGCATCGTTGATGAAGGAAAGGTGTTTAACCAAAAATGGCAAAAGAACGTGGATTGGGAAGCCTTTGCCTTGGCTTGGCGTGGTTTGTACGAACCATTTATGAAAGTTGTGCGTCAAGGGAAACGGCCGTGGGTCATTCTTGATGTGTTGCATCGGGAAATTCTACTATCGTTGCTACCTCAATTTGGTTTGAACGATTTGAGTGAATCAGAGATTGATCATCTTAATTATGTGTGGCACCGTTTAAAACCATGGCCAGATTGTGTGGAAGGATTGTCTCTGTTGAAAAAGAAATTCATCATTGCTGCTCTTTCTAATGGTAATATTGCTTTAATCATGAATATGGCAAAAAATGCTGGATTGTCATGGGATGTGATCTTGGGTGCTGAGGTAGCTCAAGCCTACAAGCCTCAACCTGAGGTCTATCTAACCTCAGCGCAGATGCTCGGTTTAGATCCTAGTGAATGTTTGATGGTCGCAGCGCATAATCACGATCTACAAGGTGCAAAATCGGCGGGGTTTCGTACAGCTTTTGTCAGGCGGTCAACCGAATACGGATCTCAACAGAATACAGATCTTGTGGCTGAGAATGGATATGATTTAGTTGCAGAGGATCTTTTTGGTCTGGCNCAACAACTGGGTTGTTAAACCTTATAATAAATATAAAGAAAGATTGAGAAATGAGTTCAGCGATATCTACTAGTAAAGAAACGACTCTTAGCCTGTATCGTCGAATGCAGGTGATTCGTCAAACAGAAGAACAGCTGGCTAGGTCGCATCAACGTGGTTTAGTACATGGTGCCTGNCATACATATGTAGGTGAAGAAGCAATAGCTTCNGCTGTTTGTGAGCATCTACGTCCTGATGATGTTGTATTCAGCACCCATCGTGGTCATGGTCATGCTTTGGCTAAGGGGTTAGCACCTCGTGAGCTGATTGCTGAACTGTATGGGCGTGAAGGTGGTTGTTCTATGGGGCGTGGAGGCAGTATGCATATATTCAAACCAGAAATTGGCATGATGGGGACTAGCGGAATTGTTGGGCCATGTATTCTTCAAGCGTGTGGTGGGGGTTACAGTTTCAAGATTAAAGGTACTGATAATGTGTCCGTGGCTTTTTTTGGCGATGGTGCTGTCAATAACGGTGCATTTCATGAAGGATTAAACATGGCAAGTATTTGGAATTTACCCTCGATCTTTGTATGTGAAAATAACCAATTTGCAACCGAAGTACCTTTTGAATATTCTAGTGCTATCCCCGATGTAGGCCGACGGGCTGAGAATTATGGTATTCCCGGTTTCGAAGTTGATGGCAATGATGTCTTGGAAATCTATCATGTTGCTCAAGAGGCTGTTAAGAGAGCTCGGGATGGTGGAGGTCCCACTTTGATTGAATGTAAAACCTACCGAACTCGAGCACATGCTGAAGGTATGGGCGATTTTACCTATCGAACTCGTGAAGATGTGGAGGATTGGAAAGAAAAATGCCCTATAAAGCGATTNCGTCAAGCTGTGACTGAAGATGATTTTGTGGGTGAGGATGAACTGGACGAAATTGATCGCGAGATCACTGAATTGGTGACACAAGCACAAAAATGGGCGGAAGCAAGTCCATATCCGGATGGAACTACGGCGGCAACTCATGTTTATTGTGAGAGACCTTCGCCGCCATCAAGTCCAATACAAAACTTTGCACCTGAAGTGCCGGATTCGGAAAGGCGTGAAATCACTTATATCGCNGCCACGCTCGAGGCNCTTTCCGAAGAGATGGCGTGTAATGATAACATCTTTGTCATGGGTGAGGGGTCTGGGNAACGGGGAGGCAACTTTAACACAACTACTGGACTTTTCGATATTTATGGCGCGGATCGTCTGTGCGACACTCCGATTTGTGAACGTGGCTTCGTTGGTCTCGCTGGAGGAGCAGCTATGACGGGCACGCGTCCGGTGATTGATTTTATGTTTGCTGATTTTATTATGGATGCCGTAGGGGAGACCATTAACCAGATAGCCAAGATGCAGTATATGAGTAGTGGTCGGATCAAGATGCCGGTGCTGTTGCGTGGTTGTGTTGGTATTGGCCATTCGGCGGCTACACATCACTCCGGAAATTACTACCATATGTANGGTCATTTTCCGGGGCTTCGTGTGGTTGTTCCATCCAATGCCTACGATGCTAAAGGCTTGATGAAACGAGCATTGAACTGTGATGATCCNGTCATGTTTTTGGAACACCGTGAACTGTTGACTACCAAAACTCATGTNCCAGNTGAAGAGTATGAAATCGAATTTGGTGTTTCTCGTATTGTCCGAGNAGGTAGTGATGTAACTGTTGTGGCGATTGCTAAGATGGTTGAGGAAACGGTAAAAGCCGCTGTGGAACTTGAGAATCAGGGGGTTTCCATCGAGATAATTGANCCGCGGACCGTATCTCCATTAGATACTGATGCCGTCGCAGAATCCGTGGCTAAAACTGGTCGATTGTTAGTGGTTGATGAGGCTTTTGATCAATACGGTTTTAGTTCGGAAATTGCTGCTCGCGTTTCAGATGTGGCATTCGATGAATTGGATGCTCCGATTAAACGTTTATGTGGTGTATTTACGCCAACTCCATACAGCCCTGCGTTGGAGGAAGCGATTATTCCAAACGTAAGTGGTATTGTAANTGCTGTATTAGAATTGACTAAAGAATAATTGTTAAGACGGGAAAAGTTATGGCAATTGAAGTTACAGTACCTCGTCTTGGCTGGTCCATGGACGAAGGGGTTTTTGTCGAATGGCTGAAGGCTGATGGCGATCATGTTGAATCTGGTGATATGCTATTTGTTTTGGAGGGAGAAAAAGCTGCTGAGGAAATCGAATCATTTGATTCTGGTGTTCTAAGATTACCACCTGATGGGCCTAANCCAGGAGATGTCGTTCTTGTTGGCCAGGTGATTGGGTTTCTTTGTGAATTNGATGAAGATCCTCCAGTATCTTGTGGTAATGAGGTTGTTCCAACTATGGCTTCAACAGCAGATTCTGTTNCAGATCCTNCCNTGGAGATTCAAGAACCATTCCTCCACCCAGATGTTGAAACTGCGATCCAAACTCCTTCTTCAATTTCCAGGAAGAGAGAGGGACGGATTGTGGCTACACCCCGAGCTCGTCGATCAGCAAAAAAACTTGGTATTGATTTGATAACATTAACGGGTACGGGTAAAGGTGGACGGATTCGAGAGCAAGATGTATTGGCAGCAGAAAGTTCAACAAGGGTCGTTGCGCCAACTATTGGTGTTGGAGAAGTTGCTGGTCGTCTTCAGCCACACACCACCATCCGTCAGACCATTGCTCGTCGGATGGTGGCAGGTGTTACCGATGCAGCTCCAGTGACCCTGCATGTTAAGGCTGATGCAACTAACTTAGTAGCTTTACGCAACTTCCTTAAAGTGGACGGCCCTGATTGTCCATCTTATAATGACATGATTATCAAGCTTTGTGCTGTAGCACTTCATCAACACCCAATGTTGAACGCACAGTGGAGAGANGAGGGTATCTTTGTCCCCGATGTTGTCAATATTTCGGTAGCTGTTGATACTGAAGNAGGGCTGATGGTTCCAGTTGTTCACGATGTTTCTGGTAAGTCGTTGGATGAAATTGCAACCAATTCTCGTCAGTTAATTGAAGCTTCGCGAAATCGTCAAATCACGACTGAGCAGATGGAGAATGGCACATTTACGGTTTCCAATCTAGGGGTTTTTGGGATTGAATACTTTACCCCGATTATCAATTTACCGCAGTGTGCCATCCTTGGTATCGGCTCGATTCGAAAAGAACCNATNATGGATGGNGNTGGTGTTGTGAACAAAGATCAGTTACCACTTAGTCTGACGTTCGATCATCGAATTGTAGATGGTGCGCCAGCCGCGAAGTTTTTGCAAANGCTTTGTCAGTTAATTGCGGAGACTCGGCAGTCAATGTTGCAGAAGTTATACTATCGGGCATTGGCTGGTACGGGATGATGAACTATTTGGCTGGAATTGTNCATCGNTATTCTACAGGTTCGCAATTTTGAGTTCTTGCTCATGCAGTGGATTAGAGGTTTATAGTTCGTTATTTGAACAGTCGTTGTCTGTATCCCACAGTTCTACACCGACCAGACGCCGGCCAAGCTGAGAGAGTTGTGCTGGTTTCAGTTGGTGGTTTAGTCCAAATTCATCAGTTATTAGCTCCGCAATTTCTATTGCTCCCCAGGTTTGTTTATCAGCTAATACAAAGGGTAATTTGTCTAAATCGTCTTTCGCCAATAGCGGTTTAAATCGGGCTTGGGGTACTTGCTTAAGTGTGTCGATGGCACGGTCAGTCAGTTGGCTTTTGTACGGTAAGTTTTCACGATTGGCATAATCCATTTGTACTCGGAACTCTGTATCCTTGATTTGCTCTATTATTGGTAACCGTCGCTCTTTGTCGTTAATTACTACCTGAAGGTCCCCGTTTTCAGGTGCCTCCACTATACTATCAACTTCTACCACGACATCAATTTTTTCTCGTGCATAGCGTAACCATTGCTCTACAAGACCTTCTGGTACACCAATTGAATCGGCTACGGCCTTTTGGTATGGGCCATGTTTCCAAGCATGTATTCTACCCTGTCGCGTTTGTTCATTGCCTGTTACAACTCCTTGATGTGTACGTTCTGTCCATTCGGGTTGCATCCCGATGTATTGGGCAAAACGTGGCTTTTCTGAAGTATTGTGGCCATTGCCGTGCAATAGCGCACTGTGCCATATCAATAGATCCCCTGCATTTCCAGGTACCGAGATAATATCCAAACCGTTCATGATCTCTTCTTGTGTTGGGTGATGGTTGGGTGAATGAGTTTTCCCCCAATCAATCAGTTTACGATGTGATTTCGGTACACATTGAAACCCTCCCTGATTTTTAGCCGTATTGGTCAAGTAAAGGACTCCCTGTACGCAGAGTTTAATAGGTCGTGTAGTTGTATCAAGATCCCAATGAATGAACCCCTCATGATGCCAGTTATTGTTGGTTGGTGGATTGATATTGGCTCGATCGAAAGTCACCCAAAGTTTTTCACTGTCCCAAATTTCAGAGAAGGCTTGATGTACTATTTGGGATTGACGATTGTCCCATAGTGCTTGATGATGATTCATGTTGATCATACCACCACCCACCATTGGTTCTTGATACCAACTCCGACGATCCTCCAGATTTTTACCAGTGAACTCTGCAATTGCATCGATTGTTGCCATCAAGTTCTCTGCTGGTACAACGTCAGGAATCACAACGTATCCGTTTTCTTGCCAGAATGCTCTGTCTTCATCGCTCAGAAGTTTCATATGATTCTGAATTCCTCCTTCCCAATTTCCCGTAATTATGCTCTGCTTAGTATCATTTTAATCATTCTCAATTGTTTTGTTTTTATGGTTTGGGTTCGTTTTGGTGTTGATTCTAGCTTCTTTCCTTAAGATCTTTTTATTACAACACAAAATGTGGATCTATTCAATACACAGTTAATTGCCAACTGATGATGTTTAATGTGGAATTAATAGCACTGAAAATATTGATCCAGAACCTTTTAATTTGCTATAATTACCTTAGTGCTTTTTCGTTTATGAAGGTTATGTGTTTAATTGTTTTTTATCTTTTGCTGAATCTCTTTCATTATTGATCTAAAATTCTAAACTAAGTAGGCCAAGCACTTTCTACTCTCCAGAACTACTGATGTACGAGAAAAATGTCAAAAGTAGCAATCACTGATTATACATTTCCTGATTTATCCATCGAAACACAGATTTTGGAGGCGGCAGGACTTGAAGTTATAAGCGGTCAATGTAAAACGCAGCAGGATCTTATCATGCTAACCGCTAATGCGGATTATGTTATCACCCAATTTGCTCCTGTTGACGTGGATGTCATCAAAGCAATGTCAAATTGTAAAGTTAT
>NZUQ01000017.1 GCA_002697225.1 Candidatus Poribacteria bacterium | reverse complement strand
GTGGATTTGGTTATGATAATGGTACCGATGATTCCGGTATTGTGGTTGGTCAATTGGAGTTGCGAACCACCACGGCCAGTCATACTCGTGTTGTAGCAGGTCTGCAAGATGAAGGAGCTGGCAGCTACAACGTAGATGGCATTAAAACCAATAAAAACGGCGTGTTTGAAATGAGTTTTACCATTCCTCAAGATACTGTGTTTACTACCGCTGGAAGAAAGCTGGTTACAACCAATGTGGTTAATCCCACACAAGCCTTAGAGTTTGAGATTATTCCTAAATTGACGGTAATAAAATTGTCAACTACAAAACTACAGGTCAGAGGTATTGGTTTTGCTCCTGGTCAACCGGACCAGAAAATCCATGTTGGTTCTACTTCCGCAGGCGAGAATATATCAGCTGGTCTTTATGGATCTTTTTTGAAAGAGGTTGCATTTCCTGACATTCCAGCTGGAGATTATCAGGTTAGCATTGACGATGGATTTGGAGAGTCAGTTCGTGCCGAGAATCTTGTCTCCGTGACAGGAACGGCCAACATCACCAATGTACAACCCAAAAGTGGGCCTGTTGGTACCTTGGTCACTGTTGATGCCTCTGGATTTGCACCGGAAGAGAAGGTCAACTCAACGTTTGGCAATATGCAACTTCCAATTGTTCAGACTAATCAACAAGGGCAAATTAGCTTTTCCTTTACGGTTGATCAGCAAATGGGACGTGATACCGAAATCCGCTTAACTGCTGTACAAACCAGCCTGAGAAATACGACGGCAAATTTCAGGATTACAGGACAGCTTACTTTGGTTTCCTCTATATCTGGGCCGAAAGGAACATCCTCTACCATAAAAGGCAATGGATACGCTCAGAATGAAAAAGTTCAAGTTTACTTTGGTGACTTGAATCTAACCAGAGATGCTGGTGTTGACAGGAATGGTGCAATTAGTTTTGACTTCTTGGTTCCGAGTCATCCACGAGGAGCAGCGGTAATTTCCGTCAACACCATAGATTCGAGCGCCCGAATAACTTCCACACAAACAGCAATATTTTCAGTTGAAAGCTCGATTTCCCTTTCCAGCATATCTGCTTCTGTTGGTGCGACTTTGGGGATAATTGGATCTGGTTTTAAACCGGATGAGGAAATTCGAATTTTTATACGGACCGATGAAGTGAATGCTTCTGCGGACGCTGGAGGATCGCTTCGAATAAATTATGAAGTACCTGAACTTCCGAATGGGAAAGTGAGTGTGGTGGCTTCCAGTTCGGGTATCGCGGAAACCGCGAATGAATTTACAGTTGTCCCTCGAATTAGTTTCAATAAAAACACTGGTAAAGTAGGTGAAGTCATTAACATCAGTGGTACAGGGTTTAATCCTAGGAAAAACATCAAAATACAAATTGGACAGCAAGTTCCCGGAGGCCTATCAAGTATTGACATCAGTGAATTCGGTAGCTTTGGAAGTTCGGGGAGCAATCTCTATAATTTTGCCGTACCTTCGGTGGCGCAAAATGCGATTATGGTTCGTGCTGATAACGTTGATGGGACATCATTTCTGGGTGACAATCTANCTGGTGGTGGTGTGGAAAGATTATTTTATATTGCTGCAGGGACNATCGCNCAACCAACAACGCCAGCAACGGGGCAGCCGGTAACGGAACAACCTTCCACAGGACANCCTGCTCAAGATGCTGTGACCTTGAGTATTACTGATAATTCTGATGGAAACAATGATCCAACTGATGCGGGGAGTACTGACTTAAAGGCACGTGTTGGTGATGCCATTATTGCTTTAGGGGCGGGATTTGATGCTAATGAGGATGTGACTCTTCAACTTGGTACCCAATCTTCTNCCACACCGACAACAGGTGCAGGCAGTTTCGTCTCGGTGTTTGTTATTAGTCCTCAGAATGAAGGGCTGAAAACACTTACTGCTACAGGTNNCACTTCAGGCANAAGTAAATCAACGGCTTTTACTATCCTTCCAGACTTNGGAGAACCCAGTTTTACCATTACAGATAACTCAGATCGGAATGGTGACAATACTGATGCGGAAAGTATTGATAAGACTGCTAGTCTTGGTGATACAGTTACAATAGCGGGTAGCGGATANGGNATTAGTGAGCAGTTGCGTATTGAATTTGGAGAACAGATCATTACTGCGAATACTTCCGCAACTGCNACATTTGAAACGACTTTCATNGCGGCAGATCAAGCTGATGGCTTAATTGAGNTCAATGTAATTGGGCAAACATCAACTAAGAAAGTATCTGATACTTTTACCCTTAAGCCCNTCGTNGGTCAACCAACTTTAGTAATCACCGATAATTCTGATGGAAATGAAGATGCTACCGATCTTGATAGTTCTGATAAGGAGGCAAAAATTGGAGATATTATCACCCTTCGTGGTACTAACTTTGGTCCAAATGAGGAAATAGGGATTGATTTTGGTAATCAGTCCATTTTTGCTAACGCCTCAGGGGAAGGAGAATTTGTTGCGACTTTCGTCATTTTGAAGCAAATTGGTGGTACTAAGTCGGTTTTGGTAAAGGGTAAGACTTCTCAGAAAAGTAAGTTTGATAAGTTCACTATTAAACCGCAGATTACAGCTTTTAGCCCAACGATTGGCGATATAGGTCAGNAAGTTACACTTCAAGGAGATGGTTACAGTGCTAATTCACAGCTAACAGTTCGGTTTGGTGATAGCGAAACAAGTCTGATGACTTTAAGAAACCTGAGTNTTCAATCTGCNGCAGATGGGGCTTTCTCCTTTGAATTCTCAATACCAATTGGNCCGTATATNGTNACACCTGATGCGGATAAACGAATTAATTCCTTTATTCGGATTAATGACGCTGCNAATTTGACTACAGGAACAGTCGCATTTGTAAAAATCAACATGCAGACAGCNAGTTTGGAGATGCAACCAACGCAAGCTAATAATGGTGAACGTGTAANGCTCACAGGCTTGGCGGTTACTGATAATGGAGCGCCGCTTGCTAATACCAATCTTGGCTTTTTATTAGTTCAGTTGCCTAGTGGGGCAGAAAACACCGTAACCGTTCAAGATTATCAATTGAAGATCGAAATCGACGAAAATAATGTTCCAGTTGGTCGTGTTGAAACTAATAACAGNATAAAAACAGACGCCATTGGTCGAATCAAGGCAAGTTTCTTAGTACCAACTATNGCTGGTGGNAAGGCGACACTGCGTTTTACCTCTGTTGGTAACTTACAAACAGAGTTTGATATAGTGCCTAAAATTGTAGTTCCTATTACNGGAGTTANACCAGGTGATTCTGTGGNNATAATTGGNCTTGGCTACAAAGCAAATGANATCATATCTGCAAGGATTGCTGGTGGGGCGNTTTTACGAACAACACCTATGACAGTTAAGACTGATGCNTCNGGTACCTTCAATGCGGCTTTTGTGGTGCCAGAAGATCTACCTGGCGGAACTTTCAAGATTGTTGTTACAGACAGCACAAATAGTGATCCTGATTCAATCCCAACTATACAAGCAGGACTCGCGATCTTAGGGTCTATTGACCAACCATCTGCCAATAGCCAGTTCAAACCTGGTGANCCTATTACACTTATAGGAAAAGGTTTGGGTGCAAATGAAACGTTATCTGTGACAATTGGTGGAATATCTATGAGTTTTGAAGACGAAGTTAAAAGTACGGCAACAGGCAATTTTGAATTGACAATCACAACTCCCCCATTAGCACAAGGTAAACAGATCCTCAGAGTGGANGGTCAAAAAAATGCGGCAGAAACCGAAATTGCTGTTGTTCCTGGAGATTTGGTTGTTAATCCTTCTGAAGGGAGTGTTGGTACAGCTATCCTCGTTGGGGGGGAAGGTTATCCTGCCTATGCTCCGGTTCAGGTTGATCTCGGTTTTTCTGAAGATGTTACATATAGCAATGTTGATGCAAACGGAAATATTAGNGCCAAGTATTTGATTAAGAAGCCNTTNCTACCAGGTGACAAGACACTTTCAATTCAAGTCGGTGGGAAAACCTATTTTAGGCCATTTGCTTATGTNNTGGATAATATTGGCCCGGCAATTTTGTCTGCCAGTCATGATGGAGGTAACAGTGTTATTACTGGTGCTTCAATTGGCAAAATTGTGACAATTAAAGTTATTCAGCGGGATACTTTCGATATTGCAACTCGTGGTACGTACCGAATCGGTGGCGATACTATCAATCCTCCATTGGGTGAAGGTGAACTATATAATAACGGACTCCACAACGACGAACAAGCCAACGATACAACTTGGGCATTCAAATATCAGATTACCTCTGATCAGATAACCAAAGCTGAAGGTCTCGCAACCGCTGTTCCGATCACAGTCACACTTTTTGATTCAAATGGGAACAAGACGGAGACAACAACCAGCACACCGATTCAGATCGATACCGAGGCAGAAATCCTTTCGGTTACTTCTTCAGTTCTACAGGCGTCAGATGGTAAGACTAAAATTATCAGGGAAAAAGGGACCCTGAATATCGGTGATACGTTCAAAATTTTGATTGTCTCCGAAGCTAACGCTATTGGGACATTTCAGATCTTGGGGATAACGGAAAAATTACCGCTTTCCCGTGGTAACTTCGAAACTCAATATGTTGGCGAATATATGATTCGAGGTGGTGACAGAGGGGTTAATGCAGGGATTTCGATCGAAATGACAGATGTAAACGGCAATGTTACCTCCAGAGAAGCTAAAGCAGTTATTACGGTTGAATCTAGCTTTTTTCATCGTGTTATAGTGTCTCCCTTAGAATTGCAAAGCGGCGATAGATTTACTGTCGAATACACCACCAATATTCAAAGTAAACCAATGTTGTTTATCTCAGACTCTGTGCAAGATGTACCGTTATATGAGCCAGAGTGGTCTGAATTGTCCTTGATTAACATCTCCGAAATTGAACCTGAAAAGGATGAAATTGAGAGGTTTGGTACTGATCAAACTGGATCGACAGTGAGAAGGTACCTAGCTTATGCTAGAATACCAACGGAGATTAGACTCAGTGGCACGCAACACCTGATCCGGATAGAAGTTACTGACACGCGTGGGAAAAAAACTGTGAAGGATCTTCCTGTCGAGTTCCAAAGACCTCCGGTATTTAGCTTAGAGGTGCCAGCAGGTGTTGGAATGATCCATATCCCATTATCCGTTGAGTTAATTGATGAGAAAGAAGTTCAGATTGAAACAGTTGGGGATGTGTATGACGCGCTGGGAGGTAAGAACAACGTCAATTTACTGATTACCTTCGATACTGAAAAACGGACTTGGCGCAGCTATCTCGGAGACCAAAGTCGAAATACCAGTGCCGATAAGCCAGTTGCTGACGATACCGGTATTATTACGGTGATGAAACGTCGCATGGTATTATCGATTAGTGGAAGTGCGCTTGGCAATCAAGGGCAAAGTCAAATTCAGCTTCGTCGAGGTCTAAACTTAGTTGGTGTTCCATTACAGACAAGTCAAGTTTCTGTGGTTAGTGACCTGCTCAAATTGCCTGGAATGCGTGATAATGCTACATCAATCATTGTGGCTTCGGACGGTGAGTTCAAGGTTGTCACCCAGTCTGGAGATGATGGTGACGTTCAGGTAACTGGAGGCGAATCCTTTATTGTGGCCGCTCGTGCGGATGGCCAAGCTGAAATTATTGGTTCTCCTTGGCGGATGAGTCCGGCCGAACTTGACGCAGTAATAACAAGATATGTACATTCCGTTGGAACCTCACCATCTGTTCAAATGACAAACCAGACTCCTGTCCTCTCTGTTAACGGTCAGGTTGAGGAGCGAAATGAGACACTCTTTACGAAAGATCTCGTCATCACCATCCACAATCGAACAACAAATACGATCCTAACTTCAGAATCAAGCAACTACCATGTTACGTTTGTCGATATGTTGCATCAACAAGCAGCCAAAGTTGGTGATTTTTTGGAAGTAAGTGCAATAGTTAAAGACAATCATTTCCGTATAAATCCAATCGAGTATCAGATTACTGCGGAGGATGTTGCGGGTAGCTGTGTACAACTACCAAGTTTGATCGTCTATGAAGTACCTCGACGAACAGAATTGTTTGCCAACTACCCCAATCCATTTAATCCTGAAACATGGATGCCGTATCAACTCTCAAGCGGTGGCGATATCAGCATTCAGATCCATGGTGTGGATGGTCAGCTTGTAAGATCAGTTGAATTGGGATACCGCTTGCCTGGTATCTACACGCATCGGNCAAAAGCNGCCTATTGGGANGGACGAAATNANAATGGTGAAACCGTTGCAGGNGGNNTNTATTTCTATACCNTGNAAATCGATGATTCCTATNTACAAACGCGAAAAATGATCATTGTTAAATAAGTTAATTCTTGGAATGTGTCTCNAGAAGCAGTTGAGCTAAACTGCTGACCAAGTGGTNGNAGTGGCAGTATTNTGGGATTATNAACCAAAGGGGTTCTTGCCGAGTAAAATTCGCTANTCTGGATNTAGGTCTCTCCGTCGAGCAAAATGCCAGCGCATTTGTGTTGATGTAATTTCCTTCGTGTTGATTTTGGGAACTGCGATTGCTAGCGGAGATTCTACCCCTTCTGACATCATAATACACGGCATTGGATACTAGAATTAAGTTATTACGTAATGNCATGAAGGNAATAATTAGTCCCGAGAGTCTAGCTCTCTCCCAATTTGTTGATACTCTAGGTGAAAAAGTTCAACATATACAGCAAAATATCATAATGANAGGCGATTAATGATGGTTTTATCAGATCAAGACATTGTTAAGTATCTCGAGGCAGGAAAAATCANAATCTCGCCCCAGCCNGATTTGGCAGAGCAACTGGGATCNTGCTCAATTGACTTTAGNCTTAGTAATGTCTTTCGGGTTTTCGAGCATAGTAAACATCCTTCCATTGATTTGCGAGCCGAATTCGATCTCGCAAATCTAATGCGGAAAGTTGTCATTCCAGAAGGAGAAGCATTTACGATCCAACCAGGTGACTTTGTTTTGGCTGCCACGATAGAAACTCTCGAGATTTCAAGCGACATCATGGCGCGTCTTGAAGGACGAAGNAGCTTGGCAAGAATAGGTATTATTGTTCATAGCACTGCNGGNCTTTTTGACCCAGGCTGGGTTGGTACAGCAACGTTGGAATTAGGGAATTTAGGCAGAATGCCTGTGATGCTATATCCTGGAATGAGNATATGTGCGTTCACTTTTGAGAAATTGTCTTCNCCATCTCGTGTTCCGTATAAGCAGAAACCTGGNAACAAATATGCGGGACAGGCAGAGCCTGAAGCTAGCCGATTCTCCCGTGACTTAGCCTCCTCCTAAATTTCAGGAGACTTTTTGCTTGATTATCTTGCAACCTGCTATNGTTTTTTTTCTATTCATGCTANAATTATCCCCTGATTACCCTATTAGATTGGNATACCAGTTGTGCAGNTTNCGNATGCCAATTGCTTAGAATAATATATCACCACTGATTATGCTGTTAGTAACGTNAGAATTTCGTTAGGAGACCCAAACATGANCACAAAATCAAAATTGGAATATATTTGGTTAGATGGTTACAAGCCAACCCAAAGTCTTAGGAGTAAAACACTCATTAGAAGTAACTTTTCTGGCAAATTAGAGGATTGTCCCGGATGGGCGTTTGATGGTAGTTCGACTGAACAGGCCTCAGGAGATGATTCTGACTGTTTGCTTAAGCCNGTCGCCATTTTNCCTGATCCNGATAGAAACAATGGCTATTTAGTTATGTCTGAAGTTTTGAATGCAGATGGGACGCGACACGAATCCAATGGTCGGGACACAATTGATGACGACGACGACNATTTTTGGTTTGGTTTCGAACAAGAATACTTTTTGTGGAATCCTGAAANTAATCTNCCTCTAGGCTTTCCGGCTGGGGCATTCCCGGGTCCCCAAGGACCATATTACTGTAGCGTAGGTGCTGAAAATACATTTGGAAGACAAATCGTTGAGGAGCACCTTGATCAATGTTTAGCTGCGGGCCTAAATGTTGAAGGCATTAATGCTGAAGTAGCAACAGGTCAATGGGAATTTCAGATTTTCGCCAAAGGTGCCAAGGATGCTGGAGATCAGGTCTGGGTGGCAAGATATTTGGCCGAGAGAAACGCTGAACAGCATGGTGTTGCCATCAACTGGCATCCAAAACCTGTTAAAGGTGACTGGAATGGTTCTGGCATGCACGCTAACTTCTCAGACAGCAAAATGAGAGAGTCTGGTGATGAAGCNGTCTTTACTCAAATATGTGAGGCTTTTGGACAGAATATAGAGCGGCATATTGCCGTTTATGGTGCGGATAACGATCAAAGATTGACAGGTTTGCATGAAACCGAAGCAATTGATTCGTTCTCTTATGCTGTTTCTGACAGAGGTGCGTCCATACGAATTCCTGTAAGTACCATTGATGATGGCTGGAAGGGTCGACTTGAAGATAGAAGACCCTCTTCCAATGGTGATCCTTATAAAATTGCAGCAGAAATTATCACGACTACAAAGTCTTCTTACTAGTAAGTGCATATTCCGAAACTGTCCCACCAACTGAATTGTGGAGGCCCTTTATGAAAAAACTAGAATGTATTATTCGCCCCTTCAAACTTGAAGAAGTCAAGGAAGCTTTGACTGAGGTTGGCGTTCGAGGTATGACTATCTCCGAAGTTCGTGGTTTTGGTCGAAGTCGTGGCCATACAGAGCTCTATCGTGGGAGTGAATACACAGTTGAATTTGTGCCGAAGATCAAATTGGAAATTGTTGTGAGTGAAGACGACGTTGAGTCGGTCACTGCAGCTATACAGCAGGCTGCAGAAACAGGGAAAATTGGGGATGGGAAGATTTTTGTCCTTCCAGTTGATGAAACACTTCGGATCCGTACTGGTGAAAAAGGGCCTGCTGCAATATAAGAGAAACAATCATATTCAGGATTGAAGAGGTAATAAACTACTGTGGTGTAACAAGATAGTTTGTTACCTCTTTAATCTTTAATGTAGGCTTTTTCCCTTGGTTTCACCTCATAACTTACTTCCACTGCCAGTCACAAGAAACACGGCTACTAGGCTTGCCTATGACATGAGGCAAAGTCTAATGTTTTCCGAAGCAAGTAGTTTTTGTACTAGGCGGTACCTATCGAAAAACCTCACGCTAACGATATAGAATTGGTGGCTTCACGCTGGTAGGTTGAACATCCACATGTGGTTTCTAAAACCATAAAGAAAATGCTCAGATTCACAAAAATTTATTCAGCAAATTTTATCCGTAATTTTCACGGACAAAGTTCATGTTCCTAATCGCAGAAGCAATCGCATCCTCTTTAGCAGGTGTTTCAAGAACCAACCAACCATCATAATTAATTTTACGTGTTGCTTCGATAACAGCGGGGAAATCGACATCACCCTCGCCNGGGTGGTTACCNCCAGTTTCTTTAATGTGCATTTGCACTATTGCATCGCCTAGTTTATGGATCTCTTGGACAGAATTATAACCAAATGTGGTNGCATTACCCATATCATAGTATACACCGACTGATGTAGAATCTACCTGATCAATAATAAATTGATGGTCAGTGGCGTCAATCGTTGATTCAATTCCAAGTTGAACGTCGAATTTCTCAGCTGTGCCTGCAACTACTTTCCATCCATCGATAAATCGGTTGGATTTCAAATCTTCTCGCTTAATTTCTGCGTTTCCAAAGAATGGAACAAGAATTACCTTCGACCCTAGTTCCGGTGCAACTTCGATGAGTCGTTGTAGCATAGCTATACCCTCAGACCTTACTGAATCCTGTGGGTGAGCAAATGTAAATGCCGTGAACCCACCGGGAGAAAGCGATGGGATTTCAAGGTTATGTCCTTTAGACAAAGCTTTCAATTGATCTACACCACCATCTTGCCAGATTAAATGATTCCGATAGTCAACTCCCATACAAACTTCGATACCATCAAAGCCAATCTGGCTGACTTTGCTAAACGTTTGGTCCAACGGTAAACCTAACATCCCATCCCGAATTCCAACTTTCATCCTTTTTCTCCTTTGTGTTTTGCTTAAAATAAAAATAGATCTATCCTGATTATAACACCTGTTGCTATTGTTGCCAATCGATGTGNAAAAGGCATTTATTTCACCGTCATGCTCTTAAGTAAAGGCTGGTAATCAAATACGGNTATGTATTCTCTGACAAATCGCAACCTAATATGCGTACCATCGTTTTGGCGAAGATAATCAGAAATACATCAATAGCAAGTACCCAGTACATCTAAAGAAAATTTCAAAAGAGATTAAGGTCCCATAATTAGGGAAAGAATGGAAAACAGCGCACAGGGTAGAGCCTTTGTTGAGACCTTTGTATTCAATCCGCTATTGGAAAAACAAGGTTAACATCTAAAAGGAGGGCATTTAGCCACACATTGGTGAACAGTTCATCACAAGTATTCCTACTCAAATTTTAAGTCGACAAATTTAAACCTTTACTGCCCAATAATTTGGATAGTAAACCATAATGACAACAGACTGAAGGTTTTAATCCATTCCACTTGTTGTTGAAAGCATTGTTTAGGCTTGATTGGATGATGTAAGCGTATTAAGGTATTAACGTGGATAAAATCTTCCGTCACGTTATGTTCCACAAATGTAGTCAGTAATCTAAATTATAAACAGAATAATAATGATAAAAATGGAGGATTACAATTAATGTACAGAATTGTTCAGGTAGGTGTTGGTGGATACGGTGGGAGCTGGTTATCGACCATCATGGACTCCGATCGAGCTAGACATGTTGCTTTGATTGATATTGATGCCGATAACTTGGAGCNTGCACGGCAAGTTACTGGTGTCAATCAATCAGCCTGTTTCNTCTCATTNGAGGAGGGAATTNCGAAAGTGGAAGCTGATGCTCTACTTTGTGTCGTGCCACCNGTTNATCATGAAGAAGTTATTAAAGCTGGATTATCAGCANACTTGCACGTCTTGTCGGAAAAACCAATCGCTCACANACTNGAGTCGGCGCATCGAATTNNAACTTACGCCCAAGCAAAGGACANGNTTTTCATGATATCCCAAAANGCTAGATTNCATCCNTGGGTTCGTCGATTCCAANAAATCGNAAATGATGGTGAAATTGGCCAAGTGAGTCATATGACTCACTACTTTCGGGCTCCATATTATTCTTGGGGAGAATTCCGTCATAAAATGTTAGATCCATTGTTTATTGAAATGAGCATTCACCATTTTGATCTGATTCGGGCTTTGCTTGGTAGGAATCCGGTGAGTGTTTGGGCAGACAGTTGGAATACTCCACACAGCCAATTTTTCGGAGACATTATCGGAATGGCGCATTTTACTATGGAAAACAGATTTCCTGTAACCTATCATGCGGACGCCATCTCATCAGGTGATATGACCGATTGGTACGGTGAAATACGGGTAGTAGGGGAAACGGGAACACTCACTATGTTATATCCAGATCTTTATATCGGACGAAAAGGAGCCGATCATGGAAACCGAAACGCCCCCCGTGAAGAAGTAATGCCTGTCAGTTCTCCACAGGAAGGACAACCGGCGGCTTTCGAGGAATTTTTAGGTGCTATTGAGAATCGACGCATTCCTGAGTCCAATGGTATCGATAATCTAAACAGTTTGGCCATGGTTTTTGCTGCCATTGATTCAAGTCGAGACCAAACCATTGAACAGATTTCCGATTATCTATTACCTGAGTAATAGTTACAATCTTAAAAGTGGTTTTACGTTTCTTCCAAACTCAGTTTATAGAATCCAACCTTAGAATAGTCGAATGATTTAGATTCAATATTTCCTTTGCTTATCAGTTGGGTTCTTACTCAAATAAGTTCCTAGATTATCCCACTGATTTATGTTTAAGGGTAAATCAGTGAAAATTCAACATGAATGGGAATTATCAAAACTGGAGCGATGGAATTCTAACATTCCAGTGACTAGAATTCCATCTATATTGGAGAGAGTTCCTTCTCTAATATAGTTTGACACTCCTAGGTGAATATGTTATATTTCCTTGTTAAAAATCACATCTAAATCACATCTTTTAGTTTGCATCATGGGTGCCTTGGTTATTCTATGGGGTTCGGTGCGACAAGACTAGAGATGGATGCTAAACCCAAGGAGTCAGCAAATTAAGGAGTCCACTTTGAATGTAGCAATGAAAGATCTCCTCGAGTCGGGAGTCCACTTCGGACACCAAACGCGAGGTTGGAACCCCAAAATGGCGCGTTACATATTTGCAGAACGTAACGGTATTTATATCATCGATTTGCAAAAGACGTTGCGGATGTTACATGAGGCTTATAATTTTATCCAGAACATGGCGATGGAAGGGGGCACAATTCTTTTTGTAGGCACAAAAAAGCAGTCACAAGAATCAATTGAAACGGAAGCAAAACGTGCCCAGATGTTTTATGTTAACAACCGCTGGTTGGGTGGAATGTTGACTAATTATCAAACAATTTCGAATAGTATTGATCGACTGAAAAAGTTAGAAACAGATCAAGAAGAAGGTCTATTCGATCAACTTCCAAAAAAAGAAGCGCTCCGTCTTGATCGAGAGAAAACAAAGCTAAACAATGTTCTGTCTGGNATAAAGGATATGGGGCGTTTGCCATCNGCNGTAATCATNACAGATACGCGTAAAGAAGCTATNGCTGTACAAGAAGCTAAAAAACTCGGTATTCCAATTGTTGCAATTNTTGACACCAATTGTGACCCCGACCCANTTGATTATCCNATACCTGGAAATGATGATGCCATTCGTTCCATCAAGCTAGTNTGTAGTGTTTTGGCTGATGCTATCANTGANGGGCGTGCANCTNCACTAGAAGGCACAGAAGAATTACCATCTGATGAAANTGAAGAANCCGATTCAGAGGATGAAGTGGTAGNAGAAGANCAGGAGGAAGATATTGNCACGGAATTCGAGGGNNATCCAACAGATGCAACCTCACCTNCTCGTCGTCGCAGANGATCAAGAAATGTAGANCAGNCNAGTGAGGANGCAGAAGANGAAAGCGACAAATAGTAGTAGTCGAAGATTNAAATTTAGGAATTCCTAATGGAGGGGATTATTTCATAATGGAAGTTACAGCAAAGATGGTCAGCGATTTGCGGAAGCGTACCGGAGCTGGCATCATGGATTGCAAAAAGGCACTTGCAGANAAAAATGGTGATATTGAAGCTTCGATTANTCATTTACGCGAACAGGGATTAAAANCNTCAGAATTGAAAAGCANTCGNGATGCTTCAGAGGGATTGATTATNTCCTANATTCATCCAGGAAGCAAAATTGGATCCCTGTTGGAAATTAATTGTGAAACCGATTTTGTGGCGCGAACAGANCAATTCAATGAATTGGCGAGAAACATCGCTATGCAAGTGGCCGCGTCCAANCCAAAATGTCTGTCAAAAGAGGATGTCTCCGAAGAAGATCTTGAAGCAGAAAAGGCAATTCTCAGGCAGCAACTTGTTGACTCTAACAAACCTGAAAATATTATTGANAAAATAGTCGAGGGNCGTCTTTCAAANTATTATTCNGAAGTTTGTTTGCTCGAACAAACTTATATTCGTAATGGAGATAAAACTGTTCAANACCTTATTNAAGAAGCAATCAGCCANCTTGGTGAGAACATCGTTATAAGGCGTTTTGAACTCTTTATTCTTGGCCAATAGTCCTTATTAGGAGAAGTCAAAAATGCCAGACATGCTGATACTTGAGACGGAAGATCGGATGGANAAGGCAGTTGANGCCACAACCAGCGAGTTTTCCCAAATCCAGACAGGACGAGCNTCCCTTTCCTTGCTTGACAATGTTACGGTAGAATACTACGGAGCGAAAAGCACTATTAACCAAATTGCCACAGTGACGACACCTGAGGCGCGCTTAGTCGTTATACAACCATGGGACAAATCGACTATAAAGGACATCGAAAAAGCAATTAGCCAGTCCGATTTGGGGCTTAATCCGAATAGTGATGGNGTGGTGATTCGAATANNAATCCCTGAGCTTACAACTGAACGTCGACAGGAATTGGTGAAACTTGTTGGNANAATTACGGAAGAGGGACGTATCTCGATAAGAAATATCAGACGCGATGCTAANGGTTCCTTAAAGAAAATGGAGAAAGCTAAGGGGATTTCGGANGACGATAGNCGTGCTTACGAAGNGGATGTACAAGATTTGACCNATTCTTATGTCGGTCAGATTGAGGAGCTTGCCAAATCAAAGGAAAGTGAATTACTNGAGATTTAGCAAAAGAANGNCAGAATAAGTAAAATTTCGATGCTATGGAAGCGGGTTGTTAGTTCAACAGTCTTAATTCCATTTTCCCTTTGGGTTGTATGGATTGGGGGTTGGCCCTACAAAGCTATAACTGTCGCAATTGTGGGTTTAGCCCTAGTTGAATTTTGTCAGTTGACAAAAACTATCGGTGTTGGTCGGGTTGCGACCTTTTTATTTTCTCTTCTCTTTTGCTCACTTGCTTTCAGAAGTCTCATCCATCAGGAAGATACAGGATTATTCTTAGGCTTTTTTGTTACATTTGTCCTTTTTGGGGCATTTCTAGTCCAAATTCTGCAAGATAAAGCAGATTCTGGTTTCCTGTCTGCCGCAGTTCTGGTTATTGGTGCAATCTACATAGGTTGGGCCTTTGGCTACCACGTAATCCAACTTCGAAGCTTAAAGGATGGACAAAGTTTTACCTACTTTCTGTTGATCATCATCTGGGCTTGTGATTCTGTCGCATACTTTTATGGGAAACGTTTAGGAAAACATAAAATTCGCCCCAACATTAGTCCTGGTAAGACGATTGAGGGCGCGGTAGTCGGATTACTTTTTAGTGTTATCAGTGGACTTGGACTTTGGTGTTTTTTGCTGCCNAAATATATTGGNATTAAGGAAGCTGTTTTGGCTGCACTGATTATCGGCATAACNAGNCAGATTAGTGATTTGAGTGAATCAATCATCAAACGTGCCGCTGATGTTAAGGATTCGGGAACCTTGATTCCNGGTCACGGTGGNGCTTTGGATCGAATTGANAGTATGATATTTGCCACTCCTGCATTATATTATTATCTTCGTTTAATACTTGGTCTGGAATGAAAAACATAGCAATTCTTGGTTCTACCGGATCGATCGGTAAAAGCGCTTTATCGATCGCAAAAGCTCACCCGGATCTATTTACAATTTCAGCCCTGGCAGCTAATACCTCAGTTGATCTAATTGAACAGCAAGTACGCCAGTTCCATCCCAAACTTGTTGCTCTCTATGATCAAAGTGCTGCTAATCTTCTTCGTCAGCGAATCAGCGATTTAAAGTCTGTTGAAGTTATGTCAGGGGCAATGGGGATCTCAGCAGTAGCAAAGATTGACGAAGCGGAACTTGTTCTTGAAGCGATGGGTGGAAGTATCGGATTACTACCAACACTTGAGGCAATTGAAGCTGGTAAAGACCTGGCTTTTGTGAATAAAGAGGTTTTAGTGATGTGNGGTTCTCTGGTACAGAGAGCAGCGAAAAAACACAATGTNAANCTACTACCAGTGGATAGTGAGATTAGTGCTGTTTTCCAATGTTTGCNAAAATCGTTTCAGANAGACAGAATACATAAACTTATTCTGACTGCGTCGGGGGGACCTTTTAGAGGAGNCATCNAGCAACCAGCTGAGGCATATGACACCAGAACAAGCCTTAAAACACCCCAATTGGACAATGGGCAACAAAGTCACAATTGATTCAGCAACTATGATGAATAAAGGACTCGAAGTCATCGAAGCAAAATGTTTTTTTGAACTTGAACTCAAGAATATTGAAATTGTCGTTCATGCTGAAAGTATTATACACTCGATGGTTGAATTTGTAGATGGATCCATGCTCGCTCAACTGGGCGTACCAGATATGCGTGTACCAATACAATATGCTTTAACTTATCCCGATCGTTTAGAGAATCCAGCGGATCGGCTCGATTTTTCGCAGATTCGTCAATTTAATTTCGAGCCACCAGATTTNAAGCGTTTTCCATGTTTGGATCTTGCTTATACTGCAGCAGAAGTGGGAGGNACCCTACCAACTGTGTTAAGTAGTTCTGATGAAGTTGTTGTTGACGCATTCCTAAATCGTCAAATTGGTTTTATGGATATCCCTGCTATTATNCGNCGTGCTATGGATCTGCATGATGTCGTTTATGAAGCAGAACTTGACCAAATTCTTGAGATAAATCGGTGGNCTCGAGAAATTACNAGGAAAATCATTGGGAACTAAAAAAAGGAAACTATGGTAATGGGNNTTTTTGAGTGGNTTATTCGCTGGGGGCCAAATACGATCTATGCTTTTCTTGCTCTNGGNCTACTCGTATTTATCCATGAGCTTGGTCATTTCCTAGCTGCAAAGTGGTGTGGAATTAGAGTTGAAAAATTTTCCNTTGGGTTTGGTCCAGCNATAATCAGTTTTAGNCGTGGAGAAACTGATTATTGCCTNGCTCTGATACTTTTTGGAGGTTATGTCAAGATGGCNGGAGAAAACCCNGATGAACGCACTGGAGGNGATAGAACTCCNTCGGCTGAAAATCCAACAGGCGAATTTGATACCGCAACCGTTGGTCGTCGNATGTTAGTCGCGATAGCAGGTCCTGCGGCAAATATTTTACTTGCTGTTTTGGCCTTTGCAATTTTTTATATGATAAATGGAGAAGGCCTAATCCGTAATTCCNCGATAACGACAGTAATTGGCTACGTGGTTAAGGATAGTCCTGCTGAGAGATTTGGGATACAAGCTGGAGACCAAATTATCGCAGTCAGNAGGGAACCGCACCTTCCAGATAAAATTTTGGGACGAAAAGAGCATCGCACCCAGATAAAGAAATGGGAGGATTTGCATATGGAGATTGCGTTAGCACCCAATANCAAACTTGATATAGAATTAATTCGGGACCAGAAAAAACGCATTGTTTCAGTAACTCCAGCAGTAGTATCTCGTGGATCTCGTCAAATCGGACAACTTGGTGTTTTAGCAGCTGAGAAACTATTAGTTCATCGATCATGGCATAGGCAAATTCGGAAAGATGACATAGTCAACACTATAAACGGTCAAATCATTTATCATTCAAACATGTTAAATGATTTGATGACCAAACACAGTGATGAAATAATCACGTTAGGCTTAGTCCGNGATNATAAGTCAATAACCATCGATACAAAATTAAACCGATCAATAAATGTATATTTGGAAACTGGCAGTGTCGCAGAAAGAACTGGTATTAAAACTGGCGACCAAGTCTTGAAAATNAATGGCAGATTACTTGTAGATANTGGAACTACCAACGAAGAAAAAATCGCTAATAATGGAGACAGGTTATTAGAAAAGGTCAATAGAGAACTGAAGCAAACAGCATTAACTAATCGCAATCAGCCACTTAAATTAGATNTGCTTCGACCGACTGAAANAGGTGGNAATGAGATAATAACAGTTGAGATTACTCCTGAAATTAAGAATGACACGGCCGATTGGCAAGGACTGCATTTTGTCCCGGGAATTTCTGAAATGGAGCTGATTGAACCGAGTCATAGTAAAACATACAATCTTTTCACAGCTTGGGGAAGGAGTATTGAGGAATGTTATGTTACTATCTCTAGGATCTTTACAACACTTCGGAAACTCGTAACTGGATATGTCTCACCAAAATTTCTTAGTGGTCCGATTGGAATTCTTCGCATAACTGCAATAGTCGCCCAGTCGGCTTTAACACAGTTTATATGGTTTGTTGCTTTCATCAGNATTAATCTTGGTATTGTCAATTTATTGCCGTTACCAATTGCCGATGGGGGGTTGATACTCTTTTTTGCAATTGAAAAATTGCGAGGAAAACCATTGAGTCTGCGAACACAAAGTCTNATTCAGCAAGTTAGTTTTGCGTTCATAGCCTTGTTTTTTTTATTTGTCACTTTTTATGATGTTTGGGATTTCTTTCCCTCTTCATAGAGATTGACTGATTGNGATTCCTAGGTTTAGTAAGTTTCTAACTCTCCCAGTTTGTAATTCAACTTCAGTTATAGGAATAGGATAATTCGGAAGATAATTAGCATCCACTAGCACAAATTTCAGCATGGCAAACTCAATCCAAGAATATCTGCAAGTTATTTCGACAGTTAGAGAATACGTGGAGGAACAGATGCAACTTGGTTTTACTGAGATACTTGATCCGGAACATTCCAAATTTGGAGAGGTTGATTATAATCAACTTCNNCAAGAAGCAAATGGATGTNAGAAGTGCGAATTGCACACAACCCGTACCAATGTGGTCTTCGGTACAGGTAATGAAAATNCTGATTTGATGTTTGTCGGTGAAGCTCCTGGTAGGGACGAAGATGAAAAAGGAGAGCCTTTTGTTGGACGTGCTGGACAGTTGCTAACCAAGGTTATTGAAGCCATGGGGTTGACCCGCGACAAAGTTTATATCGCAAATGTGATCAAATGTCGACCTCCTAACAACCNAAATCCCAAACGTATAGAGATCGAGTCTTGCGAACCTTACTTAATTCGACAAATCGAGTTGATTAAACCAAAGGTCATTTGCGCTTTGGGGACTTTTGCNGCACAGATGCTTTTGCGTACGGAAGCAAAAATCTCTTCACTNCGTGGAAANTTNCATGAATATCGTGGAACTAAGGTAATGCCTACCTATCATCCTGCTTATCTTCTGCGNAACCCAGATGGGAAACGTGAGGTATGGGAAGACATGCAAAAAATTATGGCTGAACTCAACTTACCTATACGATGAAGTTTGCGCATGTTGCTTTNCCAATACCNGAAGATCTCACTTTTACTTATTCTATTCCGAATCATTTTATTCCTATAGCTCAAATTGGTTGTCGTGTCTTNGCNTCTTTNGGTAGCAGTATTCGTGAAGGAGTAATCGTTAATCTTCTAGACAAACCTAATGTTGATAATCCNGNTTTTAAAATTAAGGCCATTACTGATTGTTTAGATAGTGAGCCAGTGTTTTCAGGTTCAATTTTGAAACTTACGAGCTGGGTTTCAAGGTATTATCTTTCATCTTGGGGTGAAGCTCTGAAGTGTGCTGCTCCAGCTGCAATTCGTACAAAACAACGACAGACAATACACCTTACTGCAACCAAGGATGAAATCGAGAAGCTAAAACGGCGTGCAAAATTGCAAGGGAGGGTCTTGACTGAGCTTACTAATGATGGAGATCTCACCATAAATCAGCTCGCTAAGCGCGTGAAGAAATCGTCATCGAGTTTGCGTTCAGTACTAGCTCTGTTGCAAGGGAAAAAATTAATCGATATTCGAGTCAACTTTAGGCCGAATTCTCAAAAAAAATATGCTACTTTTGTTACTTTAGCTAAACCGATTTCTGAAATCAAACAAGGAATGACCTCAACNCTTCAGCGTGCGCCTAAGCAGGCTGAGATACTTCACAACCTAATATCTGGTTATAATAGGTTGCCAATTTCTAGTGCAGAACTACTGAAAACTACNAATACTAGTTTGACAACACTTCAAGCTTTGGAAAGAAAGAACCTGGTGGAATTGCAGTCGATTGAAATTANCAGAAATCCNTGGGATTCTAAGCTAATCGAGAAAACGGAGCCACTGTCCCTTAATTCCGATCAGATCAATGCAGTAGCAGAGATACACCGCGCGATTGAAGCTAACCTGCCTCAAACATTTCTGTTACACGGGGTAACAGGTAGNGGAAAAACAGAGGTCTATCTACAAATTATCGCNACAGTCCTAAATAAAAAGGAAGGAGCGATTATTCTGATTCCTGAGATATCGCTGACACCACAAACTGTCTCTCGTTTCGTTGGTCGTTTTGGAGAAAATGTTGCCGTCTTACATAGTCGCCTATCTGATGGTGAACGGTATGATCAGTGGCAAAAGGTTCGTTCAGGTGAGGCTTCGATTGTCATTGGAGCTAGATCAGCGATCTTTGCACCAGTTTCCGATCTCGGACTGATTGTAATAGATGAAGAACATGAAACGTCCTACAAGCAGGATTCATCACCACGTTATCATGCCCGTGATGTGGCAATTCAAAGATCGAAATTNGAAAATTGCATTGTTGTTTTGGGAACAGCNACNCCTTCACTTGAAAGTTTCTATCATACTCAGCAAGGGAAGTTCCACTTAATCTCAATGCCGTCACGTATCGGTAGTAGAGAAATGCCAAAGGTGGAAATTATCGATATGCGTGAGGAACTAAAATCTAAGAACCGCTCCATATTTTCGAGATCTTTGCTCACAGAGATTACGGATAGACTAACGAAGAATGAACAAACTATTCTGTTCCTAAACCGACGTGGTTATTCAAGTTATGTGTTCTGTAGGAATTGTGGCCATGTTGAAAAATGCGAGGTATGTTCAGTATCAATGACCTACCATTTTAGTAAGCAACGGACAGTCTGCCACCACTGTGGTGCAGAGAAAAGGACTCCACGAAGTTGTCCGAGTTGCACTAGTGAAAACATTCGCTATTTTGGGTTAGGAACCGAGCGAGTCGAACAAGAAGTTTTAAGAGNGTTTCCTCAAGCAAAAGTTCAACGAATGGATACTGATTCCACATTACAGAAAAATGCGCATCAGACAATATTAGATCGATTTAACAATCAGGAAATTGATATACTTGTTGGTACACAAATGATAGCAAAAGGATTGGATTTTCCAAACGTTACTCTGGTTGGTGTTATCATTGCGGATACTGCGCTGAATTTACCTGATTTTCGTGCGAGTGAGCGTTCATTTAATCTGCTCACACAAGTTGCTGGCCGGTCTGGCAGGAGTAACTTGGAAGGGAAAGTTATTGTTCAAACCTATATGCCAGACCACTACGGCATCCAAGCTGCAAAGAACCATGATTACGTTGGTTTTTATAACCAAGAAATTATGTTTCGGAAGGAATTGAACTATCCACCATTAAGTCATGTTGCAACTATTTTGGTGCGGGGAACCGCAGAAGAAGAGGTCATCAATACTGCCAACGATCTACGAAGTATTCTAGACTCAATCCAAGCAGATCAATTCCCAAATATTGAGGTTCGGGGACCAGTTGCTGCACCATTATCCAAGATAAAGGCCAAACACCGTTGGCACCTGTTAGTAAAATGTGAAAGCTCTGATGATCTTCGTGAAACAATCCACGCTATGAATCAATCAACACGGACTAATTTTACACCAACGAGCGTCGAGAAAATTGTGGACATTGATCCGATTAGTATGCTTTGATTATCCTTCAGATTTAACGGTATATTAGTTTTTCAATTGATTGAGCGATGTCGGCCCGATGTGTGGAGAGCAACTCTGGGTTATCAGTAAAGTCTGTCATATTGGAAATTATACTTGTGGGTATCATCAAGTATCCTTCTACCTCGCGAAGAAGTTGGTTCTCAGGATCTTCTGCTTTGAGCTTTTCAATTTGGTCTTTCAATATCCAGAAATACTCATAATCTTCAATGCCTTCCCTAAGCATTTCCCAGCGAATTGAGTTGACTGGTCCCTCAATTGATTTAGATCCATCAAAGACCTCTATGGGAGGATAGAGAAAGCGACCATCACCATTTCCCCAGTAACCTACATAATCTATTGGCAAGCCATAACCTGACTGGTAACTCATTGGATCTAAATATGGGTTTGGTAATTCATTATCGGAATGCAAAAGTGGGCTCATCCAATAATTTGTATTCCAAATATAAATTCCATCTAGACCATATTTCCATGCCTGCCATAGCCACATTCGCATCTCAATACCGTGATGATCAATAAAAAGTCCTGCATATGGGGATTTCGGAGCATTACGTATAGACCACCAAACTTTATCCCCTGCAACCTTTCGTTCTTGGGCTAAAACTTGATCAAAGTTGGGTGTGAGAGGACACCATATATCGACGCTGCCCGCTAATTCTGGAACAACATCATGNGTTAACATACGGGTTAGTTTGGGTGCTGAACTACCAATTTGATCCATTTTTGTTTGGATAAATCCATAGTCTTTTTGCTCTGGTTCATCAAACCAAAACACGTAAGCTTTATCCAACCAACCATTCTGCTTGAGATAGTTTTCCAGCTTGGTTAAATAACCTGAGAAAAGAGTTTCATATTCAGATGATCCCGATTCGTAACCTTCAATAACTCCAACAGTTCTTTCATAAGAATTGCTGTTTCCTGATCCCTCCAGTAGTATTTGGAAGGCATTAAATCGTAATCCATCGATGTAATTTCTAGCAGCCGATTCAAAACCTGCTGTATCCAAAGTTATATTCCAATCAGCAATTAATCTTTCAAAATTAGGATCAGGAATCAGATTCATACTGTGCGAAGCTTCATACAACGATAATCGATCAAACCAAGCAATACCAGTTTCCACTCCAGAGCTTGTTAATTGAACGGGTGAAAGTTTAATTGTTATCGATTTTGTCCCTTGTGGTAAAGAGCCAATACGAATTTCCTCCTTTTGCCATATTCCGCGTCCTACATAACCAAATGAAATCTCACGCAAAATCTTTCCATTTTTATCATAACATAGNATATCAACCTCGTACGGTTGCTCCTTNTCAGCAGTNTTTACGAAAAAACCGAATTCATAAGTTTTGGCNGAGTCCACCGAAATCAGTTTTTTNCCGATAGCGAAAAAATCCTGATCTTTCTGATNGTCCTCAATTCGCATACTNAAAAGGCCTTCAGCTTTATCTGTGTNAATAATTTCACCGCCTTTCCACCAATGACCTTCAAAGTCAGTTTGAATTGGATGCAACGCCATCGGATTTATTGGTGAAATCCGATGAGCTGCGAAATTTTGATAGTACTTCTCCAAAACTTTCTCAAGCTCATCTTGATTTTCAAGGTGGTGGTATCTCCTTATATTCTCAGGGTCGATTCCAAAGGCGGACTGAATGTGAGTCTCGTCAGATAGCTCGAAATCCCAGACTTGTAGTTCAATTTCAAAAGTTTCAGACCACAAAGCTCCTTCTTTGGGGCTAGAATTCTGTTTATCCAAATTGGAAGCAGCAATAAACTGTTCTAACTCAGGATCTGGCTCCATTTCTTCGGAAAAATTCGCGCAATTACTATCTTTTTGCACACCGCGGACAGTTTGAATTACTTGTTGTGTCTCAACCTGTTCTTCTACGGCTTTAATTGGAGGGGGAGGCCCCATGGTGCCGGAAATTGATATCGATCCTCTGTATTTTCCCGCAGCAATGCCCTTCGGAACGCGAATAGTTATCCAAAATGGATAGTTCTGGCCTGGATTCAGTTGTGCCGGTTGGTTGTAAGGAAGAATTGGATCTGGCCAGTATCCTTTTGAACCGCTCTTGTCCGTTGGATTTTGCACAAGAACGTAGTTAACTATTGCTAATTCTACATTTGCAGCTGGTATTTCGTTAGCATTGGAAATTAGACTGCTAGATCGGACACGCAACTGGTTCAAGAATCGGTCAGGGGTAATAATCAACTGGAACGATTCGGACTCATTTTTGGCTGCAGACAGGCTGATCAACGATTCTTCCTTCTTCGGTACAGCGCGGTCACGGCTGACTTTATTGGCACTATTTGTCCACCATATAGCTCCCACAGTTTTAGTTTGCCCAAGCAATCTACCAAAATTGGCATCATAAAGCGAAGAAACACTAAAAGGAAGCATTGCCCTATAGACTGTGTCACCATTAAAAATATCTTTAATTTGGACAGTCATAATATAGTCTGTGGCTTCAATAAGTTCGTAATTCGGCCACCGTACACGCCAGGTTTCGGAGAAACCTATGTATATTACTTTAGTCCCAAAATCCGTTGCTNTCNCACTACCCTTTTTCTGAATTGTGAGAGAAGCTTCTAATTCAACTGCGAAGTCTTGGAGGTTAGCAATCAACAAACTTACTTCATTATGTTTATTTCCTGTTTTTAAGTCACCGATGGTTTCGAATTCGACTGCTACTGAATTGAAAGGAATACTAACCTCGGCATAGTGGGTTTCGCCTATTAGATCAAGCGTAGCATCATCGATTTCACTTTGATACTGATAAGCCAAAACTTCAGCCTTATTGGTTGAACGCAAGCGGACATAAATATTTTCAGCGGGCAGAATATCGTCTGGAAGTGAGAAAGCTTCAGTGCCGGATTGTTTGACTTCACCAACAACCGTCCAATTGCGTGCATCCACTCCTATTTCAACAATACATTTGTTGCCATCGTGTACATTGGCCTGGATATTTATCGTTCCTTTGATCTGTTGATAGCCGGGCAAATCATGCCGATAAACAATCTCTGAGTCTTTGGGCAAAAGCCAGCGATCAGTGTTAAAATAGGCATTATGCTGGACTAGATTTCGTGATGTGTTACTGGTCATACTGGTATAATCTGATTGGAAGGTATATATTCCAGAGTGAATTAATTCACCTTCTCCTAGGTCCAAATCGTGCCTTGTACGATGAATTGGAGTGATGTCAACAATACTAACATCATCGAAGAAAATTTTCCCTTTGGTCTCGTATTGGCCAAAGCGGAGGAAAACACCAAGTGTATTGATAGGAGTTGTAAATATCAACTCATGCCGTTCCCAACCTGTTCCTACAACCAAATCACGTGTTACCAGATTTGATCCTACCACAGCAGTCCCACCATCAACTCCTGCTGCCCCTTTCATCGAGAAGCTGAGGTGATAAACTCGGTTTGGTAAAATCAAACTTGTTGAAGATCGCCAAAATGAAAGGTCTCCTGGCTTTCCATTTCCTCTAATTGAAATACAGCGTTCTCCGGTTTTACCAAGAAGTTCCCATTTACCAAGGGCGCCATTTGAAAGTTCCCACCCTTGCGGAGATTCAGTGCCGAGCTCAAATGAGCCGTTTTCGATCAGAGGATTCTGTGCCCAAGCAATTGCGGGCACAAGAACTAAGGTTACCAAGATTCTCAAGATTCTCAAACTATTCTCTCCTCAGGTTAATATTACCAATAATTTTAAACCTCTATGCTTGATCGAACTAAATTGAAGATATCAGTACAATATAAATATTCTATAACCCAAAAGTTAAACTTGGACCCATTAGATCTGAGTTTGTTTATCTGTTCCCTAACTGTTGGTATATTCCTTCTGTTTTCTGGATCATCTGGGTAACACTAAAGTAAGTTTCAACGCGTTGGCGTCCAGCAATCCCAAATGTACTTCGCAAGTTAGGATTATCAATTAGGTCAATAGCGGCCTTTGTAGCAGAGTTAAGGCTTGTTTTCGAAACAACAATCCCTGTTTCATTATGTTGTACAATGTGCAATTTTAATGGATCAGCTGACGTGGCGAATATGACAGGAATACCACATGACATAGCTTCAATCATAACAGATCCTCCTGAAAGCGTTAGCAAAAAATCGAGGGATGCCAACACCGTCGGCATGTTGCTCAATCGTCCCGTAAAGGTGACGTATGGATTGAGCTCATTTTCGTTGCAAAAAGCTTTGAGCTTATAATGATATTGCTTAGAATAAATATCACCAATAACAAAAAAATGTGCTTCCCGACCGGATGAAAGTATGTCTTTAACAATCCGAAGAAAATCAAGTTGCCTTTTAGCTAATTCGATGCGCCCGACAAAACCAACTAGCACTTTAGCATTAGGAGCATATTCCTGCACGAGAACGTTTGCCTTTGATTTTTTTGGCTTAAATTTGCTGATATCGACGGCATCGAAAATAATTTCAATTTTTTCTTCTGGTACACCATCTCGAATGAGTGCATCTCGATATCTATGACCAATTGAAATTACTGAAGACGCCTGTTTTAGAGAATAATATTTTGCATGGTTTTCGCGCATTTTGCTGCGGACATGAACAACATTTGGTATAGACAGTTCTCGGCTGACAGCAAGCATGTAGGGATTCATCCGATAATCTGAATGAATAAGATTAATGTCTGCTTTTTTTGCAAACTGGACAATTCTCTGAACTGCGAGTCTTTTTGTAAGAATTGATTGCACATGCAACCACCTTGGAAGTTTAAGGATATGTGTTGGAATTCCTTCTGAAAGGAGACTTTCTACCAGATCTCCTTTACTTGGGCAAATGACAATCGGATGAAATCTTTTTCGATCCAACCCCTTGATTAAATATTCATATTGTACCTCTCCGCCGCCAACCTTAGCCCCATACAAAGTTAAATACAAAACACTAATTTTATCCATAAGCTTTGTAATCCATAAGTAGAGGCAGGCCTTCAATTGTTTATCGGGAATAATACAATTGTAAAATCACAAGAAAACCAACAAATTCAAATAGTAACTGCTGAANTNTAATAAGCATTAATGCCAAATGCAAATCATCAACTGCCNANGGAACCACAAANCAAAAAAAGCGAAACGGAGAATTGGAAACCTGNGTCTATTGTGACCATCTATCTATCTTTAAAATGTGGNTAATATTATATGGTATAAATAGATTTGGGTTCAACCATTATGTTCNTTATTAATGAATAAGACTAGCCAGATNCTAACAAATAAGAAATCTTTAAATGCACCNTTTACCTTACAGTGATGAAATATTGAATAATAGCATCACTATGACCAAGTAATGAAATATATTAACATTTTGGTTATAGTACCGAACATTATAAGTTTTCTAATCATCCGGAGGATCTGTGGTACCTAAACTTGCTTTAGTAGATTGGTTTTGCTATACTTGGTCAGAAGCTATATTTGTTAGGGAGTAATAGCTATGGTAGATATTAAAAAGCAAATTGTTGATTCTATATCACCAGACCAATATCACGCTTTGCTCGATATTAGCCACACTGTTAATTCCTCTCTGGATATACAAGAAATCCTCGATCTGGTTTTATCGGAATTGGCTACTGTGGTGGAAGCAAATGCAAGTTCAATATGGTTGCTTGATGATGAAAAGCAGCGACTTAACGTTGCTGCGGCAACTGGTGAAAAGAGCGAGGAAATCAAAGAAATTGTCCTTGAAATAGGAGAGGGGATTGTTGGATCTGTTGTTAGAGAAGGAAGCCCCTTAATTACACAAGATGCTCGGAAAGAGAAGGAGCACGCTATCTCCATCGCAGAGAAGCTGGATTTTGCTGCGACAACGATGATGTGTGTGCCGATTATGACACGAGATCGGGTCATTGGTGCGATTCAATTGTTGAACAAAGCTGATAGTCAGCCTTTTTCCGAGGGAAATTTATATCTGACTGAAGTTGTGGCTAATGCGGCAGGGATTGCGTTGGAGAATGCGCATCTGCATGATTTTCTACAACGTGAAAACCAATCGCTGCGATATGAGCTAGGAACAAATCATACACAATTCCAGGACATTATTGGTTCTAGCCCAAAGATGCGTGAGGTGTTAGAGCTCTCAGAGCGAGTTGCTCAGACAAGTTCGACTGTCTTGCTCCATGGGGAGAGCGGCACGGGCAAGGAAATAATCGCGCAATCTATCCACAACGCAAGCCCAAGAGCAAAAAAACCCTTTATTCCAGTCAATTGTGCGGCGTTACCTGATAATCTCCTTGAAAGTGAACTTTTTGGCCATGAGAGAGGTGCTTTTACTGGTGCAACAAATCGAAAGGAAGGGCGATTTGAGTTAGCCAACCAAGGTACCCTGTTTCTGGATGAGATTGGAGATATGCAGATTGGCCTGCAAGCGAAGTTATTACGGGTATTACAAGACCAACAAATCTACCGAGTTGGAGGTACAGCGCCGATTGATTGTGATGTTCGTATCATTTCGGCTACTAATCAAGATATTGAATCGAATGTTAAACAAGGCAGTTTTCGTGAGGATCTGTATTATCGATTGAACGTGATTACGATTGAATTGCCTACACTTCATGAGCGAGTAGAGGATATTCCAAGGCTGGCATCACATTTTTTGAATAAATATAGTTGGGAAATGAAAAGGATGAAGACTGGATTTAGTCCCGACGTTGTTCAAATTTTGATGACCCATACATGGCCAGGTAACGTGCGTGAACTACAAAATGCGATTGAGCATGCGGTGGTATTGGGAAACGATGAAGAGATCCAAGTAGAGGATTTACCACTGAGTCTCCGCAAAAATTGGAGGAAAGGTGAAATATCTAACAAAACTTTGGCATTGGAGGATGCCCAGCGAGGATTCAAAAAACAATACATCGAATATATATTGACACAAAATGGCGGAAACCGATCCAAAACGGCCAAGGTTCTGGACATTCAGCGAACTTACCTCTCCCGTTTAATCCGCGAGTTAAACATTGGGTAATGATATTCATTTCCCTTCTAGTTTTCGTTTCAGCTCTTTCAAGCCATTAAAAGCTGATTTTCCGATTCGGTCCCCAAGTAATGGTCTGCTATCTGGCATAGCAGAGCCCAGTTTTCCTTTCCTACCAGCAAAAGCATCAATCCCTCTGTACGTATCATCGAATTCGATTGTCTTGCGAGTGATACACCCTAATCGTTGAACCGCTTTGCTCAGTTCTTGATCAGAAGTTATTACTTCAATATATTCGTCTTGGTGGCGCTTTTTGACCCAGTTGATAATATAATTATCTGCTGTTTCATCAGTTTTGGTGTACACAATTCTAATTCCCTCTTGTTTTTTTATCGAAGTTTTCAGATGTTCAGTATACTGAGCATCAAAAATTACCTTCACTTCTACATCGTTGGCAGAGGCATAGCGACTGAGTTTACTAATTAAGTAGTTTCTTGCAGATTCCAGATCGTGTTTAAGGTCATAGGTGCACTCTGGAAGGTTATGTAATAGATTATATCCATCAACTAGCATTACCATCGATTCATCTCCTACTTTCTAAATTATCGCTAAATGTAATTTATGTTTCATCTGTCATCTTCGTAATTAAGCGAGCGTTTCAATAACTGTGGTTTCGTCGAGGAGCTTTAGATGCTTTGTATTAGACAGCATATATTTCTTTTGCTAACGATTTGGCTAGTTATTATAACCAGCTGTGGGGATGAAAACGAAGAGCTTTACAGAAATTACGCACCAAAGATTAAATTACTTGAAGCGGAATCGAACGTCGTTGAACCAGAATCAAAACTCACAATCCGTCTGGAAACATATGATATCGAAGATGACCCGATGTTCTTCCAGTGGTCATCGACAGGAGGCACCATTCAGGGGGATGCTAATGGTGCGATCTGGATCGCACCAATGGAAGAAAGACGCTTTCAGGTTAATGTTAATGTCAGTGATGGAAGTAAATCAACGAATGGATCTCTCATTATTCAAGTCTGGAAAACACGTCTTGGTGATTACTATCCACTTTCCGTAGGAAATATATGGACTTATCGTGATGTCAATAATGGGAAAAACAAAATTGTGTTCGAGATTATTGATAAAATCCAAATACAATTAGAAAAAAAACAAACTGTTCCAAGTTACGTACTGAGCAAATATGACCCAAATTTACCAGAATATGACCCAAATCTGGATGATCCTGCCGACCCGGACCAGGAATGGCGTGTTTATAATTTTTCTTATCTGGGGCGAAATGTTGATGAAAACATGAAACTTACTGAGATACTTCAGTACGCACAAAATGTTACTTCTGGTACAGAAGATACTATAATGTTTGTACCTTTTTTGTCACTTTATCGGTTCCCGCTGATTCCTGGGAACCGATGGCAACAAAGTTTCCAAGCGAAACTAACGCCTGAGCTTTTCCCTATTGGTGGAGGTTTAGATGAGTTTGAGGTTATTTCTGAAGAGGATTTAACCGTTCCTGTAGGAATGTTCAATAGCGTTTTTCAAATTCAAGAATCCTTTTCATGGAAATTGTTCAACCAAGATCTTGACCAAACGATTGTACAGAAATGGTTGGCACCTGATGTGGGACTCGTCAAGTTTACACAAATTCAGACGCGCGGGGAAATAACCGTCGAAATCGATTTTGAACTGGAATCATTTGAATTGGTTAGCAGTAACTAAATATTAATTCTTTTGCCAGTTATGTCTGATTCGTAGGCGGCATCGAGAATTTCCAAAATGTGCATCATGTCGTTCCCATTCACCGCTGGTTGCTTGTCAAAATCAACCGCATTTAGAAAATCAGTTACAAATTTCACTCCGTGTACCCCGCCGTAGGCATCACATGCTGGTAGCTGATGGCGGAAAACGCGATGTGGTGACGTTTCCCACTCCACTATTGTACTCTCGGCTGTAAAGGATGGTTCTTCTCTTTCAAATGGTTTCCACACGATGTTGCCTTTTGTTCCGCGAATTGCAATGTGCGTATCGTAGCTGGGTCCCATATAACCCAATCCGCTAAATGGCAACATGTAACCGGCATGCAAACTGCCAACAGCACCACTACGAAATCGAAGAGAAAGCGAGGCTGTATCTTCAACGTCAATTGACTCTCCACTTCTTGTTGCCACAATTGCACTTACTTCACTAATACGGTCTTGCATAAAGTAACATGCCATATCTAGGTAATGACACCCTAACCATGATAAAATGCCACCTCCGGAAAGTTTTTGTTGGAATAACCAGTGATCAGGATCACGAAATCTGACCTGAGAGGTAACCATGCGCATCTCAATTGACATTGGAGATCCTAAAATGCCTTTGCTGATTAAATCACAAATATCCTGTACTATCGGGTGATAACGGTTCTGAAAACAAACCGTAATTTTAAGACCAGCTTCTTCAATAGCGTCAAGTGCCGGCTTAAATGCCTTAGCCGATTTTGCAACTGGTTTTTCTACAATAACATGCTTTCCTGCATCAGCACATTTGATTAAAACGTCTGGGGCCTGATCATTTCGTAGACACACGAACATAACTGGCACATCTGGTCGATTAAGTAAACTATCAAGATCGGTGTATGTTTCTCCGATTTTGTCGCCAATTTCCTCTTTAGCATACTGAGTCGCAGATTCATCGGAATCATAGATTGGTATATCCGAAATTTGATCTATCCAACGAAGAGTCTTCAGGTGTGCTATAGAATGAGGATGAGCTGCACCTATTAAGCCGATTTTATCAATATGATTCATTTTATCAATATGATTCAATAGTTACTTTTCTGTTTAGTATGTAGATTGAAATTGTACAGATATGTGAAGTATACTTAATAATGTAAGTTTAGTAAAGATGNGTNGTACGCTCGANTATACAGGTTTCAAGCGATACTCGAGCTCAGATTAAATTGGCCCAAGTGCGTTTTTNTGCTCTAATAGTTCCATTCCTGTTGGCTTTTGGTTCCACTGATGTATCTGCATATAGGTATTATTCTCCTAATGTTAGCGGCNACCTAAAACTTGCTCATGCACCTCGAGTTGGTGAAATTACTACACTGACTTTATCGATCCATTCGGAACTTGACCAAAACATTGTTTGCCAAGTTCTATTTAGATTACCTCGTGGAATCACGTCTCAATCNCCAGATACCTTNGATTATGTCTACTTACCTAGTCTATCAGATGAGGAATTCCGTGTACGCCTTCTTATCNANCAACCGGGCCAATATCCGTTGCAAGCATCTATCTACTTTATGGATTCATACAATAGGCCAGTTGCGGAGCATTTTTATCTNTATCTACATTCGTCTACAGCATCTGCAGAAATCTTAACCTNNCCTCCAAANCAATTTTCTGTAGNTGAGATCATNCCTCGTGNTANAAAACAGCGTCAAGCTGAGCAAATTGGTCGAGTCAATGTTCATGGCAAGGTTAGTTATTTTAATGACAATGAAAAAAAAGAGATCCCCATCCAAAACCCAAACATCATACTATATAACGGCCAAATTATCGTAGCGGAAACATATGCTGATGATCAAGGCTTATACTTTTTTAATGATCTTCCGGGGCTTGATAAGGATCAGATTCCCAACTTGGTCATTGGTGTTCGATTCAGTAATGATTTGCTGTCTATAAGTGATCGTCGGAAAAAGATCTATGAAATCAGGTCGAACATAATCCAAAATGTGGTGAAAGGAGAGGTCGTTATTGATGTGGTATTGGACGATCGGAATCCAAATAGGGCACTTGGTAACATTTATAANGCTATTCAACGGGCACACAATTTTTTCCTCAACCGGCTAGGTTGGCGTCGGGATCATATCCGAGTTGTTTGGCCAGATTCAGGACGTTTCTCATATTATTATGCCAATCAATTTGGGGGCAAAGTTACTGGAGAAGAAATACGAATTGCTGCTGGAGTTGATCAATGGCGTAATATTACGATGTACCATGAATATGGTCATTCGGTTATGATGGCAGCTTATGACTACCAATATGAACAGGTGCCACGTGGAAATCATCAAACCCTACACCGACTCGAAACTGTATCGGATCTCGAATTTGCTTTTAGTGAAGGGTGGGCTGAATTCTGCGAAGCAGCAGTCGATGACCGTGCCCTAAACGTAACTGGAAGATGGGGAGAGAAAACGCCTAACATTGAAGCAAACAATTGGTGGACAGGNAGTAACAATGGGGAAGGNGAAAACAAGGATGGNTCAGTTGTTGAAGGGACTGTNGCTAGTATTCTTTGGGATGTGTTTGACACTTCGAATTCTNTAGATATGACCCCTAATATTGATGATGATAAAATCGCTGATAAATTTGACTTAGTCTGGCAAATTCTAGTTGAGCGAAAACCGAAGAATATCGTCGACATCGCGGTGGTCTGGCAGGAACTAGGGTTTCCTGAGATGTTAAATTTAAAGGAGGTTTATAAGGCCAATCATACTCCATTACGGCCAAACACAAACCCGGAATTTGAGTTTGTGACTCCTGCCGAGAATGCGGTTGCTGACAAAGCCTTCAAGGTGGATTGGCAAGCACATGATCCTGAAGGAGACGATTTTACCATAGATCTTTATTACTACAATAACTCTCTCGATGAGCGATTTTCTAAGTTAATCACAAAGAGTATCCCCCATGATACCAAATCATATATATGGCAAACTATCTTTGTCAAAGACGGTAAATATAACTTACGTTCAGTCATAACTGATTCGCATGGAGGAGTGAATATAGTCAACAGCACAAAATACGTCATAGTTGATCACACGCCATTGCAACCACCAAAAATATCCTCGACGACACACCTCAGATCAGATAAATGGTATAGCAATGATTCTCCCAAGATTGATCTGGTTACCGACCCAGAAAACCAAAATGACCGTAAATATAGTTTTGTACTTGATCACCAACCTCTGAACATCCCTGACAATTTTCCGGATTTAATGATAAAAAACAATGAGTTAAGGTTTTCTGGGCTTAACGATGGGATTTGGTGGCTTCACGTCCGGTCCAAGGATCGCCTTGGGTATTGGACTAGCACCAGTCATTTTGAGTTTAGAATCGATAATTCTCCTCCAAAAATGGTATCCAACATTAGTTGGGAAACATCAAACAATCAAATTACGCTGAAATGGGAACCGGTTAAAGATTTGAGTGGAATTGCGGCTTATCACGTCCAGATTGACACCGATACACGCATATTCTTAGACTTAATCGTTGATAAAAGAATAGATGGTAGTAAGACAAGTTATAGTTTTGTAGGAGAGCATAAACGAAATTATTATGGGAGAATAAAAGCAATTGATAACGCACAACTTGAGAGCCGGAGTTGGAGTCGCATAACCCCAGCAATTCGGTTGCCTGCCCTTTTAAAATGGGATATAAATCATGATAACGTTGTAGACATTACTGATCTTGTTCTTGTTGCCAAAGACTTTGGAAGCAGAATCGACCAAGGAGCTAACGGTAGGTCTGACGTAAATACCGATGGTATTGTAGATCTATTTGATCTGATTCTTGTCGCCTCAAAATTCAGTGATCCAAAAGCTGTAGCATTAGCCTCACAATTAATTTATCAAACTCTGGCAAAGATAGAGGAATTCCATCCAAAAAAATCCAGATTGTTACCAAATTTCCCCAATCCTTTTAATCCTGATACTTGGATTCCATTTGATATTGCAGATTTGGCAGATATCACCATTTTGATCTATTCGTTGGATGGTCATATTGTACGTCGAATTGAGCTAGGATCCAGACCTGCTGGACATTATCGTACAAGAGATCAAGCAGCATACTGGACTGGTCGAAACTCAAATGGCGATATCGTTGCTAGCGGAATGTATTTTGTCATACTGAAAGTTAATGGGATCTACACAGACAGGCAAAAAATAGTCATAAAAAAATGACTTCGTTTTGAGTTCTGTGTAGCTATGAAATAAATAGGTCGCTGATGAAATTCAAAGGTAAGCAAATTACAGTTTTTGGATTGAGTCGGAGTGGTATTGCCGTAAGTAGACTATTGCATGATTTAGGTGCGGATCTATGTGTGACTGATCCAAAACCTGCTGACCAACTGGAGACCGAAATTGTTGCCCTTAGTGATTTAGATATTGATTTTCTACTTGGGGGACATAAACCACAATGTATAAAAAACAAAGATATGCTCGTCGTATCTCCTGGTGTACCACTAGACATTCCAATCCTGATTCAAGCTAAACATGAAGGAATACCTATCCAAGGAGAGTTGGAAGTAGCTGCTAGTGTATGTTGTACGCCAATTGTTGCTATAACTGGGACCAAAGGGAAATCAACAACTGCCGTACTTACAGGAGAATTGCTAAAGAAAGGGGGTTTCGGAACAGTTTGTGTGGCTGGTAATATCGGTAATCCTCTATCGAATGACGTGCAACATTTAGGGGTAAATGATGTTGTAGTTGTGGAAGTAAGCAGTTTCCAATTGGAAACAACAGTTGATTTTTGTCCATTNGTTAGNGTGGTATTGAATTTAGCTCGTGACCACCTAGATCGTCATCAAACAATGCAAGTCTACCAAGAGATAAAGGAGAATATTTGTCAAAATCAAACAGATGATCATTGGATNATNCTAAATGCTGGAGATCCAAAAGTGTCAAGTTTNTCCAATAANACTAGAGCAAAACCAATCCATTTTTCTGATTCCGNTGAACCTAGGATAGGNACCTTTTTGCGAAACGATGAANTCTGGATAAACTGGCATGATCAATCGATTCGAGTGTGTAACATCNGTGAAATTGGCCTAAAGGGAAAACANAACATTCGAAACATGCTAGCCGCAATCGCAGTTGCCCAAATNTTTGAAATTTCGCCTGGCGATATTAGGNCAACAGTGATTAATTTTTNNCCCGAAAAGCACCCTGTTTTGTCACATGCGTTTGAATTTGTTGGAGAAGTGAACGGCGTTCGATTTATTAATGATTCGAAGGCAACTAATGTGATTGCTGTTTGTGCTGCACTGGAATCGATTGATTCTCCAATTATATTGATTATGGGAGGCTATGATAAAGGCAATAATTACGAGCCACTTATTGAACTGATTCAATCCAAAGTTAAGAAAGTTATTCTATTGGGAGGATCCTCCCAAATAATCCGAAACGCACTGCCAGAGGATATCGTTACTTTNAANACTGCAAATATGACCGCTGCTGTTCACTTTGCCTATGAGCATTCAGAACTTGGGGATGTAGTTCTCCTCTCACCAGCTAACGCTAGTTTTGACATGTTTAGAGATTACCAAGAGCGTGGGCAGGCTTTTCGGGAAGTAGTGACGAAACTTGAATCTNANGCCCATAGTAAACAACCAACCGCGTAATATCNCTCCATCGGTNAAATTGNNCCCTGATGCCGTAGGAAAGATNGATCAGATGTTTTTGTTTTTAATTTTATGTCTGGTCAGTTTTGGGCTNGTAATGGTTTANAGTGCAGGAAGTNCTTTCACNGATCAAATGTATGATGGTGATAGNCTCCGTTATTTCAAAGTCCAATTGGTTGCGGCTATCAGTGGTTTAAGTCTGATGNTAGTTGTTTCATTTATACCTTGCCAGCTTTACGCAAAATATGCGAAACAGATACTTGGCCTTTCTATTTTTATTTTGCTGCTGGTTTTCACACCTTTTGGCCATCATGTTCGATCGGGAGCTGGGATAAAGTTTCATCGGTGGATTCGATTAGGAGCGTTTGGATTCCAACCAGTTGAATTAGTGAAATTNGGAATGATTATCTATACTTCAAATTTTCTCATCAGTAAATGTGAAAGAGTTAAAAGCTTTACGCAAGGAGTACTGCCTAACCTAATTATCCTCGCTTTGGTCTTTNTTCTTTTATATGTTCAGCCTGATTTTGGTTCTGCTGTACTACTAAGTTTGGTTATAATATTACTTCTGATAACTGGTGGNGCGCGAATATCACAGATTTTNCTGGTNGCTGTGATTGCAGGGTTCTTNGTTTTCATATGGATGCANGGTGATAACTANAANATGGNGCGAATACAAGACTATGTNCGTTCGTTCTCCAATCCTTATGATACAAANTATCAAGTTACACAGTCNCTAAANGCATTAGCNATTGGTGGCATAGCTGGGGCTGGTATAGGAAATAGTATTTATAAACTGACGTTCCTACCACATCCACATAATGATTTTATTCTCGCTATTGCAGGGGAGGAGCTGGGTCTCCTTGGAACAGTAACCTTTGTTTTGCTTTTTATGCTGTTCGTATGGCGTGGTATCTATATCGCAAGCCATACGAGAAATCAATTTGCGAGTTTAATTGCACTCGGTATAATTACTCAGATTGGCCTTCAGTCGATAATGAACATTGGTGTTACTATTGGGATTTTGCCAACGAAAGGNATTAATTTGCCCTTTATCAGTTATGGAGGTAGTTCGTTGGTNATGACCTTAGTNTCTGTTGGAATNTTGTTAAATATATCACGNCATTTCCATGGAGATATCTGACTAATTCATGNACTCAAGAATTATTATTGCTGGTGGAGGGACAGGNGGNCATNTTTANCCTGCAATAGGTATAGCAAAAGAATTACAGCTACTTGATCCAAATATTGACATCGTTTTTATCGGTGGGGCGACTCAACTAGAATCAAAAATAGTACCTCAAAATGGTTTCCAATTTCTGCCAATTTCAGTTGCGGGTTTCCCACGAAAGTTGACGTTGAAATGGTTCTCTGTAATGACAAAATTATTTTTGGGTATTGTGAAATCCCTCCAGATTTTGGCTGAGCTGCAGCCAAACGCTGTTGTTGGAACTGGGGGATATGTCTCTGGACCAGTACTCGTAGCGGCTTGGATCCATCGAATTCCCTCTTTTCTACAAGAGCAAAACGCATCGCCTGGAATCACTAATCGAATAGCAGGAACCTGGGTTCGCATGGCTTACTTGGCATTGGAAACAGCTGTCTCATATTTTCCTTCTGATGCTGTAATGTTAACTGGAAACCCAATACGTCGGTCAATTTCAACTGTTAAACGGAGCCTAGGAAATTATGAGAAATTTGGACTTGATCCCGACCTCAAAACAGTTTTTGTTATGGGAGGGAGTCAAGGAGCTACGGCAATTAACTCACTGATAATTGACGCATTGGAATATCTTGAATGTCACAACCAAAATTTTCAGTTGATACATCAAACTGGGGAACAAGATTTGCAGGTTGTTATGAATAAATACGATGAATCATCGGTAAAAAGCTTAATAAAACCATATTTTGATCGAATAGAAGAAATTTATAGTATCGTAGATCTAATGGTGTGCCGTTCAGGGGGGATGACCGTCTCTGAGATCACCGCTTGTGGTATTCCTTCTATATTTATTCCTCTTCCCTCTGCTGTGGGAAATGATCAATTAGCCAATGCTAAAATGATAGCTAGTAACGGGGCAGGAATTGTCTTAGATCAATTTAAAATAGATGGTAAAACACTAGCAAACTATATAATCAATATTGTTACTGACCCCNCNAGGTTGGANAGNATGTCCNAAGCAAGCNATAGNCTNGGTAATTCTGAAGCAGGGCGGATTATTGCTGAATCAATTTATGATCTTATGTAATTGTANTNGTANTCATTATGTTTGGTAAAACAAGACATATCCATATAGTAGGAATTGGTGGTGCAGGTTTAAGTGGTATTGCTGAAATACTNTTNAAACTTGNATTCAAAGTNTCTGGATCTGATTTGCGTTCAACNGAAGTAACAGANCATTTGGTAGAAATTGGGGCGGATATTTATACNGGGCACTCTGGCAATCAGATANAGAATGCAGATGTTGTTGTNGTCTCTCCGGCNNTTCCATTAGAGAATNCAGAAATTGTTGCTGCNCGTAATCANAAAACCCCCNTTATTCGTGGNGCAGAGATGNTAGCGGAAATTATGCGTATGAAATTTAGTATTGCCNTTAGNGGCACCCATGGAAAAACGACAACAACTGCAATGACNGCTGCTGTCTTNGAGGAATTGGATCCAACTGTAATNGTGGGAGGGAAACTGNTAAGTTTAGGAAGNCATGCGAGAATTGGAAGCAGTGATATGATGGTAGTTGAAGCAGATGAAGCATATGGATCAATTGAGAAATTCTTTCCAACTATTGCTGTTGTTACATCTATTGACGCAGACCATTTGGATTACTACAAAAATGTTGGGGAGATAGGCCACACTTTTCTGAATTTTATTAACAAAGTTCCATTTTATGGCTCGGCAATCGTTTGTTCAGATCAAGTAAATATCCGTCAGATAATACCACATATCGAAAGGCGATACTGCACTTATGGTATCGAGAACCGAGCTGATGTCATGGCATCAGACATCCAATACGATGGCCCTACGTCACGTTTCTCTGTGTCGGTATATGAGGACTTACTTGGCAAAATTCATTTGAAGATGCCAGGAAAACATAATGTATCTAATGCGTTAGCTGCAGTTGCCGTTGGGCTTCAGATGGACTTACCATTCGACCGAGTTAAAGAGGCTCTTGAAAAATTTCGTGGTGTGCATCGACGTTTCGAAGTTTTAGGCGAAGCTCAAGGTGTTATCATTGTTGATGATTATGCCCACAATCCAACCAAGTTGAAAGCTGCTTTAAGTGGTGCATGCGCCAGCTATGACCGACGTATTATCGCTATCTTTCAACCACATAGATACGGTCGGGTCAAGCGTCTAGCCGATGAATTTTCAAAGTCTTTCAGTCAGAGCGATGTTCTCATTGTTGCACCAATTTATGCTGCAAATGAAGCACCAATTGAGGGGGTGACTGCGGAAAAGCTTGCGGCAGCGATTGCAGCTAACGGACACGAGGACGTAGCATATATATCATCGAAAGACCAGATTGTTAGCTATTTAATTGACATTGTGCGGCCCAATGACGTTGTCATTACCATGGGTGCTGGTGATATCTGGGAAGTTGGCCATAAGCTATTGGATCAGCTAAAAACATGAGAATCTATGCTCCACAACCATATGTTCCATTATTTAATGCTAAGTCATCAGGAATACAAACTAATAAAAAAGTTTGTATCAGCCAACTGGTTTGGTTAGCGCTAGCGATTGTCATTACTTTTTTACATGTAAACAATATAATTTTAAACAGTGCCATTCTGCAGCTAAAAGAAATTACTGTTCAAGGAAACACACACTATGCACAGGATAAAATTATCGATTTTTCAGGGTTACATATAAATTATGACCTCATTCATCAGGTTTCAGAGCAAGAGGTTGTGTCACGTATTGAAAAACTAAATTATATCGAGAAAGCAACTGTCTCAAAACATTATCTCCGGAAAACTGTATCAATAAATATCACAGAACGAAAAAAAACTGCCAAAATTCCATGTATAATTGGAGAAAAACCGGTTTTTATGATTGTCGATCAGTACGGTTATGTGCTAGAATACTCGAATTTGGTCGATCTTTCGCACAATTCACTGGTGGAAATTGCCGGCGAGGGTGCTGAATTGGGTAGCCAATTAGTATCTAAGCAGGTTCAAATTGGCTTGAAAATTTTAGACCTAATCCAGAAAAGAGCAGGGGAAATCTTTACCGAACTGGATTCTATTGATGCAAGTGAAACAAATCGAATTAGTGTTCGGCTGAGGAATATGCCCCCGATTTTATTATCTTCGGATCAGTTAGTTTTTGGTGTCAACCAGCTTAAGCTGGTTTTTCAACATCTAAAACGGGAAAAANCTGCTGATAAGCAGATAGGGGCATATTTGGATTTTAGATTTGAAGGTGCTGTGTATTTAATGGAGAGGAAGCAAGATGGCAACTGATAATATTGTTGTTGGCCTAGATATTGGAACGAGCAAGATTGCTGTGATTATCGGGAATACTTGGCAAGGNGATCCCGAGAAGATTGAGATTCGNGGTGTTGGTACTGCCCCCTCTCGAGGGTTGCGGCGTGGTATCGTGGTCGACATGGAACTAACGACGGCAGCAATTCGCGAAGCTGTTTCCGCTGCCGAGTTAATGTCGGGTGTCCAAATTGGGTCCGCCCACGTCGGNATTGCTGGTGGTCACATTATGGGGCAGACATCACATGGAATTGTTGCAGTTTCGGGGGAGGGGCATGAGATCACACAGTCTGATATTGATCGTGCAATCAACGCAGCTAAAGCAGTTGCTATCCCTGCTGACAGGGAAGAAATTATGTCTTTGCGCCAGCGTTTTAAAGTCGATAATCAGGATGGTATTAAAGACCCCATTGGTATGTCTGGTGTTCGTCTCGAAGCCTATGTACATATCATCACAGGTGCGGTTGGTGCTGTTAAAAACCTTACAACATGTGTAAATGACGCGGGCATGGCGGTTGAATCTGTTGTGCTAGAGCCNATAGCTTCTGCAGAATCGGTCTTGAACTCAGANGAAAAGTTGATTGGTGTAGCCTTAGCTGANATTGGTGGAGGAACAACAGATACTGTAGTTTATAAGGATGGNGCATTACGTCATACNGAAGTACTNTCGATAGGTGGAGACAACCTAACCCATGATATTGCCCAATTGTTGAAGATGACCCCTGATGATGCTATTCAACTGAAACACCTTAAAGGGTGTGCTTTGGTAGAGATGGTTGATCCTAGCGAGACTATTCAAATACCCACNGTTGGTGGACTTCATAGGCCACAATTCGTGCCAAGGGAATTCCTCGCTGAAATCGTACAATGTCGTATGGAAGAAACACTAAATCTAATATATCAAGAAATAAAGAAAAGTGGTGTTGACGTCCCTGCAGGTCTTGTGCTAACTGGAGGAACTTCACTAATGAATGGTATGGTTGAGTTAGCGGAACCAATTTTTCCATGTCCTGTCAGAGTTGGATATCCGCGCCCATTAAAAGGGTTAATTGATAAAGTTAACAGTCCTGTTTATGCAACTGGTGTTGGACTTGTAATGTTAGGGTCACAAAATCATCACATGACGGATGGGAGATCTTTCATCAAGGGAGAAGATCGGTTTAATCAAATTTTATCACAAATGAAAAATTGGTTTAGTGACTACTTTTAAATCTTTCTTTGGGTTCATATAGAAACTTGTTGACTTTATTACTATCGCTGTTTTATAATCGCGAAACTTACTTAATTTTGATATTTGGAGATAAGGCATAGGAGGCGTTGGTTACGTACATTATCGGATGTGACTAAAACACAATGGACCCGAAATTAGACGCAAGCATGATCGACTTTGATATGGAACAGGATGAGCAAATCGGTTCTGCGAGGATCAAGGTAATTGGTGTTGGTGGTGGTGGAAATAATGCTGTTAAGCGCATGATCGAAGCCAACCTAACTGGAGTGGAATTTTATGCGGTAAACACCGACCTTCAAGCACTGAAAAATTGTCATAACGCTATCCGAGTCCAGATTGGTGCTACAACCACGCAGGGATTAGGCGCGGGCGCAAATCCTGAGAAAGGCCGTGTAGCTGCGGATGAGGATCGCGATAAGTTAAAAGCCATTGTTGAAGATGCGGACATGGTTTTTGTGACAGCTGGTATGGGCGGAGGAACAGGAACTGGTGCCGCTCCAATTATTGCTGGGCTTGCCANGGAAGCCGGNGCATTAACAATNGGTGTTGTAACTAGACCATTCCACTTTGAAGGTCGTCGACGAGGNGATAANTCGATAGAAGGNCTGGATGAAATTCGCGAGAACACCGATTCGGTAATTGTCATACCNAATGAGCGTTTAACTGAATATGTAGATCAGAATGTTGCTTTGCGTGCTGCCTTTANTATGGTAGATGAAGTGTTGCTGAACGCTGTTCAAAGCATTTCTGATCTGATTACTATTCCAGGTGAAATCAACCTTGATTTTGCTGATGTGCAAACTGTTATGGAAGATTCAGGAAGTGCATTGATGGGNATNGGCCGAGGAGCTGGCGACAGTCGAGCTCAAGTTGCAGCACAGAATGCGATATCTTCTCCATTGCTTGAGGAGAGTAGTATNGCTGGAGCAACCGGAATTATAGTTAATCTGACAGGTCCATCGCATATGGCCATGCAAGAATTGAACGATGCCATGGCCGTAATCACTGAAGAATCAGATACGGATAACATCATTTTTGGTTTGACTTATGATGANAGCNTGAGTGATGATGAAATNNATATTACCGTTATTGCTACCGGTTTTGAGNACNGTAGTTCACATAATCANGATACATATGCAGATACCAGAGATNCANGTGAATTTTTAGGTCGTTTTGGTCAGAATAACCGTTTCTCAGACCGGTCACGCCGTTCTCCCCGTGATTCANATCGATCCACACAAGGTTCTAGCAGGAATTCGAGGTTCAATCGCCGGTCATTCGATACGGATCAAGCTAATCAGAAAAGGAGCGATGATGATAGAGAATTTGCCGCGGCTCCAGCTTCCGAAACCCTTGATTTGCCAGAAATGATGCGCACTCGAGAACCTAGCAGACAAGCTCACGAACAAGCAAGCCAGAATAGGCCGAGCGACGTGGGGGCAGACATCGAAATTCCAACATGGCTTCGTATTAACAAAGATGATTAAGAGTNAGAATACCGTCATCGGAACTTTCGCATGTTGGTGTTCAATCAATGATCTTACCTCGTCTGCAAAGTGTTTCCCATAAGTTTCTTGGATAATATAGATTGAGGTGTCAATTGCTAAGCTGCTGCCTGCGCAAGTAAGAACCCGTCCGGCTCGTACGATTTTCGACGAGTAATATGGGATGAGGTCATCCCGTTCTTGCAGTTCTTTTAAGGCTAGCCAATGAGTTGTGGCCTGACGTCCGCGTAATATACCTGCTGCTGCAAGAATTAGCGTCCCGGTAGAAACACCAGCTATAAATTCACATTGGTTGGCTAGTTTCCTAAGTTGGCTCTGAATCATAGGGTTTGCCATTGGGACTTTTCGACCTTCTCCTCCNGGAACAATCATTAGGTCAATCTTCGTAATGTCCAAAAAGGTACTTTCTGGAGTAATAATAAGGCCATTTGCACACCTNATTGGTTGTAGCCGCAACGCAAAGGTAAAAGTTTGCATGGCACCCGGACGAATCCGATTAACTGAGGCAAATACTTGGAAAGCTCCTGCAAAATCGAGTGGGNCCATGTCATCGTAGAGNAAGAAACCAACTTGTTTTGCNTCCTGTNGNCCNCTGTTTTTATTTTCNATCATGATTTTGTTTTGCCAGTTTTGCCAATCTTATATATTCATCTTTTCCTTTGGAAATCCGATTAATGTCAANTTCGGTTACCTCGCGTTTAATCTTGGCTGGTATACCAACTGCAACACAGCCTTGAGGTATTTCTTGACCTTCTAATATAACAGCCCCTGCACCAACAATTGCATNTTTTCCAATTCGNGCCCCCGTAAGAATNGTTGCTCCCATTGATATCATAGCNCCATTTTCAATGGTGCAACCATGAATGATTGTGCNATGACCAATTGTTATATCATCACCGANGATGCAAGGAAANCCATGGTCCAAGTGGATAATTGTGCCGTCTTGNATGTTTGTGCGCTGACCAATTTGAATGTAATCAATATCACCTCGCAANACACANTTAAACCAGANACTNGCTTCNGCTCCAATTGTAACATCTCCAATAATTTTGGTGCCTTCTGCGATATANACAGATTGNTCAATTTGAGGTACTTTATCTTTNAACTTTATTAGCATTTTTTGTTTCCTCTTTNTTTACNTAATTCTTCTTCAATTCTTCNAACTACANTCTTCGNTTGTTCCACGGNTGCTTTAAGNTNNNTAATCTGACTAGTAATTGGAGTAAAGATAGCCATGTCACATTCTCGTAAAATTCTTACCATTTCNTCGGCNGACAACTCCGATACATTTTCTAAAAGCAGTTGCCGTTTTACANTTTCTGGATTGAGTCCAACNGAGCTNCTCTGNAAACTGTCNCTAATGTAACTGTAGATGGCATTTGCAAGGTCAGCAAAAGATCGAGCTTGATTGAGTATTGNNAGCGCATTAGCATAAGCATTCAGTTGCCGCGATTTTTGTTTGTCTGCCTGACTTTGCTTATGGTTGTGAATTTTGATTATGTAAATTACACCTATCNCACCAATAAAAAGAACACCAAAACTCCAAGCNAAAATTTTATACAACCCCATGCCAGTTCTCACTTTACTGGTGTCTAACATTGAGGAATCTAACTGAGTTATCTTAGTTTTAGTTGTAGTCTCAGGCGAAATTTTTAGNGGAATCNGAGTAGTACGTATAATTTCATACTTTTCCTCGTTAGGATCAAANTAGCAAAACTCAATCACGGGAATTGTAACACGACCTGGTTTTGATGGAATAATGACATATTCATAGGTTCGACTTCCGTAAATTTNCCCATTTGTGTCTTGTGTTGCNTCTGTGATGTTAGAATCATAAATTGTTAGATCAATCATTTCAGGTATTTTTAACTCTGGTAGAGTTTCAATATTACCAATACCAGCAATTCTAATGTGCATCGTTATNGCTTCACCAATTTTAACCTTAGTTTTNTCGACCTCCGAGGTGATTTGATATCTCCCAACTACGCCTTCAAAGCTAGTTGGTTTGCCTGTTTCTAGCAGAGGACGCACCATAACCTCAATCATCCCCTCAGTTTTTAACTGCCTTGGAATGGATCGATTGCTANGTTCAATCGAAGCTGGCAAGGAAAGGACGGAGGGGGCAATCGTGATGATTCCAGTTACCATAGGGAACAGGGCAATTTTAATTTCTGCGACTCGGAATCGTGTGCCATTAATAACTTCTGTCTTGGGTTTGGGCTGTCCCAATTGGTACCTCCAAAACTGATTCATAGATGGAAGTTGATACTTGGGGAAATCGACGCTTGGGATTATTGCCGTATGTAAATAACGAAAAGTATAAGTAATTTGCTCCCCAACGTAGGGGAATTGATTATCGACACTGGCTTCAATTTTTTGCGAGCCTCCATAGAATGGGTCATTAAACACATTCTGAGACCAAGTACGTTTTTGCGAGCCAGTCTGATTTTGCAGTTGGATCTTCGATTTTACTATGATAGTAATTGGTTGAATCTGGAAATTCTTACCATTAAAAGGTAAAACAATATCTGAAATTGTAAATGATCCCTCTTCCTGCGGAATTAAGGAATAAGACCAAATTTTCGACACAGAGCTTTGTGCATTGANGTTATTGTACTGGTTTTTTGTTCCAAGATAAAAAGCTTGAAAGCTGACCGGCAACAAGGAACCAAGATTTGGTGGGGCCATCGCTTCCAATTGCTGGTGGCTTGATATGGTTATCGTTAAGGTTGTATTTTGGCCAACAGCAATCGTTTCTGGTGTGAGAGTTACAGATACAGATGGACTTTGTCCCCAGCCAGACGGGCTAAGGCTGAAAAATGCTAAGAATAATAACTGAAATCTAAAGCTGGAATGCTGTTGACCTAGAAAAGTGTTACCAATCCTTGCTAGAGTTCGAGGGGGGCTGACGTGCAATTTGATGGTGTAAAATCTGCTTACGAATTTCATGCTCATCATTTTTTAGTGCTTCTAATAGTCGAATTGCATCTGCCTTCGACATCTTCTGCCCATTAGGAATTAAAGGGTTTTTTTGTTGATTTCTTTGGATTTGATTACCAGCATGATTTTCGTTATTGGCCTGTTTTGGGTTGTTTGATGCCTCTTGATTCTGTTGTTGTCCTAATTTTTTAAGCACTAGTTCAAGATTATGTTTGGAGTCCAAATCCTCGTGATTCATATGTAAAGCTGATTTGTAGGATCGAATGGCATCCCGAAAATTACCTGTTTGAAACTGTGAGTTCCCTAGATTGTAGTATGCTTTGCTTTGTTCTTCCAGTTTTAGTTGACTTATAGATTTTAGGAAGTATTTTTCTGCTAGATAAAATTCTTTGTTTTGATGAAGCGCCGCACCTAAATTATAGTTTGATATCGGTTCATCCGGCTTTGCCTCAACGGCAGATTGATATATTTCCTTAGCTTTTACGAAATTGCCGGTTTTATAGCTTTTATTTCCTTCTCTGATAAAATCCCTCCATTCACTAGAACAACCTGTCAGGAGGAAAACTAAGTAGAAAAGAGCGTCCATTTTTTTCATAGATTACCCTACTGAAATCAACTCAAAATTTCACGTTCTAGTTTAACAATTTAATCTTTTCTTTGTCAATTCAAAACCAAAACCGAAAGTTTCATTTTGGCATAAGTCATCAAAACTAGGTTATAATATTAAGNAATTATTGAGTAGTGTTCATATTTTCACTCAATCCAGTTTAAGGGGCTATTTCTCGATCTTGCTGTTGTTTCCAGAACAATTCTCCAACATATTAATGNCNTCATAAAAAATGNACTCCNATATAGGAATCNCATGAGAATTGCAATTATGGGNGGTACNTTTAATCCAATTCATAATGCGCACTTAATTAGTGCTGAGCAGGTTCATGACAAACTCAACTATGACCGCGTATTGTTCGTCCCATCCGCCCGCCCTCCGCACAAAGGGACGCNTGATATTATTGATTCAGAACATCGCTATGAAATAACTCAAATGGCAGTTGCAGATAATCCCCATTTTGAGGTNCTAAGGATTGAATTGGATCGCGAAGGGCAATCATACGCAATCCAAACAGTCAAGGAGTTGCAAGAGCTTTATGGTAGCGANTGTGAATTAGCTTGGATTATTGGTGCGGATTCATTGATAGAATTTAAAATTTGGAAAGATTGGGATGAGATTCTAAATATCTGTCATTTTATTGCTACTACACGTCCTGGTTATCCATTGTCAAAAGTGCCTCATGACATTATCAATCGAGTTGAGATCTTTCAAATTCCAGAGATGGAAATTTCTGCTACTGACATTCGGAATAGAATTCGTTCAAANCATTCCATACGTTACCTAGTNCCATCACAAGTCGTTGAGTATATTGCCAAACATAAACTGTTTATATNAGAGAAGTTACCGTCAACANATGAGAAAAGAATGTAGTATCTGCAAGGAAGAATTCGATTTTTTGTATAAAAAAGGTGAACAACTTCCACAATATTTCCCATTTTGTAGTTCGCGTTGTAAGCAGGTCGATCTTGCCAGATGGCTCAATGAGAAATACCAGATTAGTTCTCCAATTATGCTTGAGGAATTGTCAGCCGACGATGAAGAGAGGTTAGCAAATTTCTTATCTGATAAAGTAAATGGTGATTACACCAGTGACGAATAAAAAGCTTAAACAGATCAAGGAGTTTTTACACAAGAAACTTAAACCAAAACGCTTTGAACATGTGCTCTCAGTTCGCGAGACGGCGATAAATTTTGCTGCTAAATATAAGGCTGATCTTCAAAAAGTGGAATTAGCCGCACTTTTGCACGATTGTGCCAAGTGGATGAGCAATAAGATATTGATTGAACTCTCTAAAAAATACAAGATACAACTTGACCAAATTGAGAAAGAGAATCCAGCATTGTTGCATGCAAAAGTTGGTGCTGAATATGCAAAAGATCATTTTGGCATAACGGATTTAGATGTACTCAATGCTATCCGAAATCATACTACTGGTGCTAAAAGGATGTCATTAGTTGACAAGATCCTATATGTCGCTGATTTTTGTGAACCGAAACGCAGCTATCAAGTTGCCGATGATGTTTATAGAATTGCAGAGATTGACCTCGATTCAGCAATGTTAAAGGTAGCCCAGCACAAAATTATTAGGCAAATTGAAGACAATCTGTTGATTCATCCGAATACTATTGATGTCTATAACACTGGACTTCGCTTATCATATAAGAAAAAGAAGGAAATAGAAATTGGAAAATGATGCACTGGAAATGGCAAAAACTGCGGCCATTGCTACGTTAACTCGGCGTGCCGAAGACGCTAAAATTCTTGATCTTAGGGAACTCGGCGGATTCACAGATTTTTTTGTTATCTCTAGTGGAAACTCGAATCGACAAGTTGAAGGGATATCCGAAAAAGTGATAGAAGACGTTGATGAAAAATGGAATCAGAGACCATGGCATCGGGAAGGTCGACGTAAAGGAGATTGGATTCTTCTTGATTACGTTGATTTTGTGGTGCATATTTTTCTGCACGAAAAACGGAAAATTTATGATTTAGAACGGCTTTGGTCTGAGGCCTTGGAAATTGAGTTACCGACGATCAATTCCAATTTAATAGAAGATGATTATGAGATTGATGACGAACTTGATGATTTTGAACTTGATGATTTTATTTTTGATGAGGAATTTGGGATAAAAATTGATTGACCAAGTTAAGCTTCGAATTGGCCACGTACTAAGGGCTGCTATTCAACGGGCAATAAATCGAAATGAAATCTCCCTAGACGGTATACCCGATATCGTATTTTCTCCTACAAAGGGACCAGGGCATGGTGACATCGCAACACCAATTGCTATGTCACTGTCAAAATCTGCAAACATGCCGCCTAAGCAGATAGCTGAGATTATTGTCAGCCACTTAGGAAACGACCCGTTAATACGTCAAGTCGAGATTGCTGGTCCCGGTTTCATCAACCTTTTTGTTTCAGAAGATTGGTTTTACGAAATATTAGAACATATTGTTTGTCAAGGTGAAGACTATGGACGGTCCCAGAACAGCACGAGCAAACGAATTCTAGTAGAGTTTGTAAGTGCTAATCCAACAGGACCTCTCAATATTGTTAGCGGGCGTGCTGCTGCAGTTGGGGACGTACTCGCAAATTTACTCAGCGCAGCTAACTACGATACAACTCGTGAGTTTTATATTAATGATGCAGGCAAGCAAGTAGAACGTCTCGGTGCGTCAATTGATATCCGTTATCGCCAGTTGCTTGGCGAAGAGGAACTAAAACTCCCTGAAGATGGTTATCATGGCGAATATCTGATTGACTTAGCCAAGTCGATAGTTGAAAGTGTAGGAGATCAATATTTACAATTAGATGAAGATGCTCGAATTGATAAGTTCAAAGACATCGGAATTCAGCACTTACTGGATGGACAAAAGTCTACATTGAAACGATTTGGTGTTGAATTCGATGTTTGGACAAGTGAACAAGCAATCCGTGATGATAAAAAACCTGAACAGATTATTGAAATCTTTACAAAGAAGAATCTACTTTATGAAGCAGAGGGAGCAACTTGGTTCCAAATGACAGAATTTGGTGATGACAAAGATTGCGTTGTTATCAAAAGCGATGGCGAGTTCACATATTTTGTTCCGGATGCAGCGTATCATCATGACAAATTCGACCGTGGTTTTGATTTGCTGATTGATATCCTTGGCCCTGATCATCAGGGACATCTTGCTCATCTTGATCATCTAATCAAAGCCCTTGGGTATAGTACTGACCGATTTGAAGGACTTATTGTTCAGCAGGTTAATTTGGTACATCGGGATGGGAGCCGCGTTGAAATGTCGAAACGAAAAGGTCACCTTTATACCTTAAACCAGTTGATAGATGAACTGACAGAGATAGTAGGTGAACAATTCGCAGTTGATGCGGCTAGATACTTCTTTCTAAATCGAACTAACAACAGTCATCTTGATTTTGATATCAAGCTGGCTGTCACACGTGCTAATGATAACCCCAGTTTCTATGTACAGTACGCGCACGCTAGGTGTTGCAGTATCTTTCGTGAGATGAAAGAGCGAGCAATTGATCAGTTGCCAATTAATCAAGTTGATCTCAGTCTACTGACTATTGATGAAGAAACACAGATCATTAGAAAAATGGCTGACTATCCAGAAGTTGTTCAAGATGCTGCTAAAGAGCGTGAACCTTACCGTATTCCCAAATATCTGTACGAGCTTGCATCACAATTTCATGCATTCTACAATAAGTTTCGAGTGTTGGATATGGAACATCAAGATTTAATGCATTCGAGGCTTGTGCTTGTTAGATGTGTACAGATCGTAATTTCGAATGGTTTGAAACTGTTAGGAATATCGGCACCAGAAAAAATGTAATGTGTGGCACTTATATTTTAGTAGATGTCTAATATTCTTGACCACCTAAAACGTAATCAGGAAAATATGCGTCGACCAAAAAAACCGTTAATTATCTACGATGGCCAGTGCAGTTTTTGTATCAATGCCATAAAACGAATTCGGAAACAAGCAAAAGAGGGACAATTCGACTATATTCCCAACCAAGATCCAGACCTTTATATTGCCTACCCACAGCTTGTGAAATTCTTATCACATGAAGGGATGCGGTTTATTAATCAGAAAGGTAAAGCGTTTTGTGGGGCCGACTCAGTTTATCAAATCTATCGACGTTTACGTTGGTCACAATATATTGCGTGGATCTATGTTGTTCCAGGAATTCATAGAATCTGTAAGATTGTCTACTTCATTATTGCTAAGAACCGGTACCGCCTGAGTCGTACAGTATGCGACTCAGATGTGTGCGACTCAGGTTGAGGAGTTGCTCGATTTGCCGTCAATTCGATAATTATAGTTTCTGTCAATTACATCTCCTTCCAACCCTACATATTGAAAACCCATAGTAATTTCTAAACACGAGTTAAGCTATATTTTGAAAAACTCATCTGTCGAGCTTCCTATTTTTAACCTCATATTGATTGTGTGTTTTCTTATGGTTGTTGTCAGTTGTATTGATAAACAAAATGAACAACAGAATAAAAAGGANANAGTTGGTTTACATGAAACAGCGAAAAATCACTTCGNGCTTGGAGTCAATTTGAAACAGAAAAATCCGCGTAGAGCAATCGAGGAATTTAGGAATGCTATTCTGATAGATCAATTGTATTTTAAAGCTCATCTTGAATATATCTATCTCATGAAAAATCAAGGGAGATTCAACCAGGTTATCNATGAATATCATGAAAAAATCAAGCAAAATCCAGAAGATGAGATTTATCATTATTTAATGGGACAGATTTTGGAGGAGANTGANGATAAGATNGAAGAATATCAAAAAGCANTAGAGATTAACCCTGACTATTATCAAGCACACCTGAGTTTAGGTAATTGCTATAAGGCTAAAGGTGAAATTAAAAAGGCTATTTATCACTTAAAGGAGGTTGTACGCATNAACCCTAACCACGAAGAAACACANCGGTTATTGGGCGAAATNGTTTATGGAGAGCAAGCCAAGATAAATGAAGCTATCCATCACTTGAAGGAAGTCGTTCGTATCAATCCGAAAGNTGCCTCNTCCTATGTCAATCTGGGTGTCNCTTATTCTGAACANGGAAGAATNGAAGAAGCCATCAAGATGTATGAACGAGCNATTAGTATCAATCCAAATTTGTTTGAAGCACATGTCAACCTTGGCNTGGTTTATTCCCGACATGGAGAACTGGATAAAGCCNTTGAGGTATACCAAGAAGTTACCCGNATCAATCCTAATGANGAATATAGCCGTTACGATTTAGGGACTTTTTACCAACAACAAGGAAACACAGATCAGGCCGTTTATCACATGCAAGAGGTTATTCGCATCAATCCCGACTTTTTGCAGGCACACTACAATTTGGGATCTATCTATAATAAGCAAGNAAACANAGATCAGGCTATCCATCATATTCAAGAGGCTATTCGCATCAACCCAAATCATGAGAAATCNCACCTTATGTTGGCAGACATTGCTTATGGCAAAATCCGGAAGATTGACAAAGCAATCTATCACTTAAAAGAAGCCATTCTTGTTAATCCTGACAGCACATCTGCTCACTATAATTTAGCACTAATCTATGCAAACAAAGGTCTGATNGATGAAGCCATTAACCATTTGAACGAAACTATTCGTATTGATCCTGAGTATGGGAAAGGTCACTATAATTTAGCACGCATTTATTCCTTAAATAACCAAAAATCATTGGCTATACNTTCTCTTCGACAAGCAATTGGCTTGGTAGGACATGAAGCAACTGAACTGTCAAAGATAGATACTGCTTTCGACAATATCCGAGAAGATAAAGANTTTTCCGAATTGCTGAAATAAATTAGATCTAAATATGTGTTGTCCAANAATAGAAGGACATCTCATGGTTTCAANAGAAAAATGAAATNCAGAAGGATAGCATACACCANTGATAGCCGGGGATCNAATTGCCAACAGTAGCATGANCTTGCACTATACAATGTTAATAANACTAACTTTAAAGATTCCANAGGTAGNAAACTTTAAATACNACGACCTGATTCCNTAGTCNCGCAACCCTTTNCTCGGTTTGCCAATNTTCGTCGTAAGCCAAGAAGAGGATGCTATAGNTGCCTGCGATATTGCTTTATGGGATTTAAANAGGGGAAAATCTTTCAAGAGCCGATATGGCGCCTAATCGGAGGATTTTNCCGCGATCAGATACCAGTNNATGTTTCTGGCTTNANTGCTAAAGATGTTGGATGTCCAGCGGGTAGTGTCCTATTGAAGTTGCACAAACGTATATTATACAGGGATTCACCGCTTTCAAAGGTATCCNCCCTAGATCTGTCGNTNCGTCAAGTAGTTGGNACNGAGGNGATTCTATTGTATGACGGTATGTGACGTTATTCGCTACAAGATGCCATTTCCGTAGCTAGGCATCTTCAGACTTTGGATGTCGCTTTTTTGAATATCCGTTAGCACCTGAGGCTATTGATGATCATCGAGTGTTGCGGCAGCAAACCGGAGTAGCTGTTGCACTGGGCGAAGCCGAACGAGCACGTTATCGATTCCGTGAACTTCTCATTCGTGAAGCTGAGGACGTTATCCGAGCTGGTGTTGGTCGTACCGGGCTGAGCGAATATCTTTCCGTAGTTGACTTAGCACAAGCTTTTCATCGACAGGTTGCACCACGCGCCAGTACCGGTTTAGGTATATGCACTGCAACTTCGATTCATCTCTGCGCAGCAATTCCTAATCTATATCTTCTGGGGTATAAACCAAAATTGGTGAAGTTAGCTAACCAGTATTTAACGTCACCTTTAGTATACCAGAACGGTACTTTTCAAACCCTGTAGGTATTGGTTTGGGCGTTGAACCTGATTATAGTAAAATCATGGATGCCGTGATTGATTATTGACCTTTAAATGCTCATTATTAACTGAAACGTATAACGAGAACTGAGCCTCTCCCGTAACAAACTACCATCACCTCAAAAAATTGAAATGGATTCGAATTTATCTTTGACAACCAGATTGACAACTTCAAAGCAAACCGGTGTGACTTGGAAATCAGTTGCAGTCACAATTTGTCTGATTCCGTTAAGCTATTATTGGATTATCGTTGGCGAAGTTGGACTGGTCGGATACGCTTTAAATACGTATGCAGTACCATTTTATAATGTTGTTTTCACTGTGTTTTTGCTGGTCATCCTCAATAGCGTATTGAAGAGATCTACCAGCATCCAGTTGTTTACAGCCAATGAATTATTGACCACCTACATTTTGCTAAGTGCCGCCTGCGCTCTGCCTTCGATAACTTTGATGACTATTTTGGTGACGACAGTTGGACATGCATTCTGGTTCAATACCCCAGAAAACGAATGGCGCCAGCTTTTTTGGGATCAACTGCCATCATGGTTGACAGTTCGGGATAAGGATGTCTTGGCTGGTTATTATCAAGGTGATTCGACGTTTTATCTTGCTCAACATCTCATAGCCTGGATTCAGCCTACGCTGTATTGGTCATTATTTGTCACCGTTTTGATCTTTATGATGTTGTGCATCAATACCATCATTAGAAAACAGTGGATCGAGCATGAACATCTGTCATATCCTATTGCCCAACTTCCATATCGGTTTATTACTCAAACAGGATCATTTTTTTCTTGCCGAATTGTGTGGATTGGATTTTGTACTTCTGCCTTGATTGGCATTTTTAATGGCGTGAGTTTTTTGATTCCTAGCTTGCCAGAGATACCTATTAAGCGCATTGGTGGTTGGCAAGGATTCGGTCATCTATTTACCGAAAAACCTTGGAACGAGATTGGACGGATCAGCGTCTCTTTCTATCCTTTTGTTATTGGGTTAGGGCTGTTAATGCCTTTAGATCTATCTCTTTCAAGCTGGATCTTTTTTCTTTTTTATAAAGCGCAACTGGTTTTATCAAGTACCATTGGCCTGACAAAATTGCCGGGCTTCCCTTACATAGACCGTCAATGTTTGGGAGCGGCAATCGGTCTGTTTTTGACCTTGTTATTGTTTAACCTGAACTATTTAAAAAATGTGATCAAAACGGCATACGAAAAAAGCGACACAGATCGTCATGAGCCTGTTTCATACCGATTTGCCTTGTCAGGCTTAGTATTCGGGTTAGGATTTTTATGCTTGTTTTCCTGGGGAATTGGTATGTCATTTTGGTTGGTTCCAATCTTTTTTTCCATTTACTTGGTGATAATAATCGTGCTTACACGGATGCGAGCGGAACTTGGATTTCCTGTACACGCTATGGAAAATATGCAGATAGATCAAGTTCTCATTGATGTGCTAGGTACACGTTGGCTTGGTAAAAGTAATTTAGTTTCTATCAGTTTATATCGGTGGTTCATAAGAAGTTTCACCAGCCACCCGATGCCACATCAGTTAGAAGGGTTTAAGTTAGCTGGACGAACTGGAATTGATACAAGAAGATTATACTACGCATTGGTTGGCATCGCAGCGTTTGGAGCTATGATGGTGTTTTGGGTTATACTGCATATCTTTTATCAACATGGCGCTTTAAATGGCAGTGGATGGTCTTACGGTTTTGGTCGAAGAGTGTATAGCGGTTTACAGCAATGGTTGTACTATCCAAAAGAACCAAACTATTATGCCATATTGGCCATCATTTGGGGCGCTTTCTTTTCCGGATTGTTGATATTTATGAGAACCCGTTTTTTATGGTGGCCTTTCCATCCCGTGGGCTTTGTCATTTCTAGCGACTGGGGAATGGCTTATCTATGGACATGCTTGTTAGTCAGTTGGTTAATCAAATGGGCTGTATTGAGAATTGGTGGATTCAGTTCGGCCCAACATCTCACCCGATTTGCCATTGGGTTAATTCTGGGGGATTTTGTCATCGGAGGGCTGTGGAGTTCGATCAGCATCATCACCCAAAGACAGATGTACAACTTTTGGCCTTAGATTAATTTGGATGAGGCTTGAGAAACCTAATAGATTGGAGGTAATAATGAGTCGAATTTGGTGTGGAATCTTTGCAATTGTTATCATCTCTTTTTAGGAGAATGGTGAGATCGACGAATCGGGACTAAAATTGTACATTTTTGCATTCAGGCTGATGTACACGGATTAGTTGGCCCGACTTAATGCCAGTGAATTCGATACGCTATCTGATGACGAGTGGCGCAGATAGATGAAATCATAGTAGCAGAAAGTGGTGGTCAGATTCCGGTTGTTGCTTCCGTAACATCTGGACATGTCATACCAACCTTATCTTTAGCAAAACACGCACAGTGTGTTGGTGCCGATGGGTTTTGCCGCTATTATCAAGTGTTGTCGCTAGTCTTAACCATTCCCATATGTATTCAGAATTTTGATTGTCCAATTGGTACATCGATGACACCGGAATTGTTAGCTCGCATCTGTAGTGAACTAGAACAGGTTGAATGCATTAAGGAAGAATAATGCCAGAACCATAGCGAATTAGTCAAACAACTGCGCTGGAGGTTCGTGCAAAGGGGGTATGGGTGGTCGGGGAGGTGTCTACCTGTTATATGCACTCTCTCGAGTCGTAGTTCCTGTAGATTTTTTTCTTAGAATTAACTTCAACTCGAAAAAGATTCGGGTTTGGGGAATTCGTTTCATCGGTTTAAACAAGATCCAACATCCCAAAAAGACATCTGTTGATTGCTCATTGAACTTCGCATATCACACAAGAGTCACTCAAACGTGCGGTAGTTCAGAAACGTCTTTCCATTTGCTTTGATGTCCACATCTGATAGTGTTTCCGTTCGTATCCAATTGCCATCCACATCCAAAAATGAGAGCGTGACATTATGTATCCCCGCAGGCAAAGACATCCGTACCAGAAAAATCTGATTTGGTAATGTTTCCCATGAGCGGGTATCTGCCTTCTCTGAGGCCACGTTAAGGAAATTGACTAAACTTCCAACAAACTCATCTTCTTTAGCTACGCTATAAAAAGCAAGATACTTAAGTATAGTGCGTACCACGGTACGAAGAAGAATCATTTCCTGTTCGGAATCAAATGTCGCCAGGACTGAGCCCTCGATATCTTCTACTAATACACCACGAACCTGAAAATTATCTGCCTCCGACCCTCGATTAGAGATTTCATCGAGTCTCCTTTGCACCCGAGTTCCGCCGAAATGCTTAACTTCTGCTTTAACTCCTATCAAGCGAGGACGGTTTGAGACGTAAGCAGGAATAGCTAACCGCATAAGATATTCTAATTCAGCTTCGTCATACTTAGTATTTTGTCTATGCACAACGATATCAGCAAATTCCCAAATGTCGTCTTCATTTGCCTCTTCTTTATGTATGAATGGATCTGTCTTAAAAATGGGAAAAAAGAGTTCCTCTTCAATTTTCGGTGGTACAAACCCACTTTCATAAATAAGAATAAGTTCTCCTGAACCTGGAGGATGTTGAGGCGGTTCACCATAAAGCTGTGTATAGCGTTTAGCTTCCTGGTCGAAGCCCAAAAAACGGGATAGTCGAACTAATGCATGTCCGATGTCCATTGGTAATGAAATGCCGAGAGGTTCCCCATACCGTTGATATCCAGCTTCTGCCCAACGATAAGCTATATAGGCATCATTCCAGTCACCAGTCCATTCGTAGAGAATACCTGATAAATAGTCAAGAAATGCCGATCCCGCAAAATTGTAAGTAGAGTCTTCATCTGCGTAGTGTTGGCGAAGTCGTTCAGCTCGTCGACACTCTACCAGGATGTCATCTTGAAGATTCAGATAAACATAGTTGAGAATGCGATAATAGTGGGCGAGAAATCTTTCGTGGCGCGTACCTGAATATGGAAGAATGTTATCTGAAGTTAGCAACGATGCGGCTTCCCGCGAAAAGCTTTTGGTGTAAAGATCTTCGGCTAATATCTCCGCTTGTTCAAATATCCGATTACTCTCTTCAAAATGGTTTGCGTAGTGAGCAATCAGAGCATACTCAAACAAGTAGGGAAGCTGTTTTTTTCCCGTAGCAGCTTTATCAAGTTGCTGTAGTGCATCGTCAAATCTTCCTTCTTGAAATGCAAGGCGTACCCGATGCATGCTGTAATGGTTACACCCCATCAAAAGAAAAAGCAGGAGAGGTAGAAAACGTAGAATCCAAGCGCTTCGCCTATATGGATGCAACATCAGTGACCGGTAGTATGTCCCATTCAGTGATCTGGGTGAAACACGAACTCGCTTTGTTGAAACTGCTGAGCGTTGAGAAAATTGCGGTGTCATGAACCGATAGCTAGAAACTAATTCGCTTGCGCTCGATGATTTTTTTGATCTTCTTTTGTCCCAACCAGATTTTCTCGTTTGTCTCGATATTGGTCAAAGTCAAATCCACCTGATAATAGGTGACCTGTGTCCCTCCTTCACGGTCCTCGATGGAGTTTATTTCACCGGTCATCATGTAGTCTGCTCCGTATTCAAGCCCCATTTCTTTGATGGTTTTGAGGCTTGAATACACTCTCTGATCCTCTTTCTCTGCACGAATTTCATCTCGTTCTGTTGCGCTTGCAACTATGGAAACTCGCCCAGAATTGATAAAAGCGCGTTCGATATCATTGATAAACGCACTGATGGCAACATGCTCCATACTCCGGTTGCGAATTGCCCCGACAATGACAACAGGCTTTTCACCTCCGGAATTAGTGGCGTGATTGGTAATCCACGAATGATTTAAACAGTCTATGATCATCGCTTCGGAGACCTGACGGGAATCTGTATCGTTCCACCGCCCCGAAAGGTCAATGGTCGTATCTGCTTCAATGCGCTCCACAATCTTTTTGGAACTGCATGCAACACAAATGATCAACACAACCAGCGAGCTCATTACTGACCAATAGGACATTTTTTTCTGTTTCATGATATTCTCCTGATTTTATTAAATAATTAAGGAAAGGATCATTTATGATATAGCAAGGAGTGTAAATGTAAGAAGTTGTTGAAGTCGCGGCAAAAATGAGAAAAAGCCAACAACTACACCAAGTAAAGCGTAACCAAACTAAGCTTCGTTTACTTAATAAACAAAAAAATTGTTACCATATAAGAGGCTAAATTGGACCATATGGAAGATAAGAATTTACCGCAATTGGTGGCAGAATGGTAGGACATCTATGTCGAGGGCAAAAGCGGACAGAGATTTAAACACCAAAATCACCTGGGATAACAGAAGTGAGGTCAATGATATTGAAAAAGGATGGAGTTACCACCTTTAGAAGGAACCAGATTAATATCACACATTGGATATAGGAGACATGGATTTGATGTTGAGAGTAATAATGTTCACAGTATTTACGAAATCAATTCTACCTCAAGTTTTGAAGGCATAGGTAAGAACAGTCCGCCATATTTGCTAGCTTAAAACTTAGTTGCCTTAACTTTAGTAATATCTTCTGTAATTNAAAGCTCCTGTATGAACTGTGCCCATTGCTCAGGGTGCTTGAGTTTTACTCGATATTCCAACTCAANTGTACCTGATGAGGTNGCTTTTCTACTGAGTCTCCGATAAGTCNACAGTNGATCATTGAAAACTGATTGGTAATATTGCTCAAACTCATCACAAATTGGAACACGGAAAGTAACTAGAAATNCCTGTTTATCCGCATTGTTTGTCTGCCAACCGTGAAGGCCAAGGATCACTGTGCCAATTAGAAATGTACCAATGATAGAAACTGATGGNTTNCCCGCCCCAANACCCATACCAATTGCTAAAGCNAAAAAAACAAAGGCGATGTCACGTGGATCCTGAACTACGGTCCGAAAACGAATAATCGAGAGTGCTCCCACCAAGCTGAAAGCACGCGCCACACTCTCGCCTATAACCACCATCACAACTGAAATTAACATACAAAGTATAATAAGAGTATTGGTAAAAGTCTCTGCGGGCATCCCCATGTGGGTCCATTTATAGATAGCAGCAATGACTAATCCCAATATGAAGGCAAGAAGCATATTAAGACTCACTGAAGAGACCGTGGCTAAAGAATAAGGGGTTAAAAGTTTACTAAGCGCATCTATGTTCATTTAAAAATCCATTTCCTTCTTGAGAGACATCTTTGTACTAGCGATAATTCAAGTGGCTAAATTCGACTAGGCATACACCTGCTATCAAGGATAACCTGTTTGATTTTACTATTTTCGTTCGTTTGATATTATAGACGATAAAGTGGCTTATTGGTTTGTATTTTCAGGCGATTCAAGCAAAAAGAAAGAGGTAACTTAGATCATATCCTTGAGCCTCCCTAATTCTGGTATCACGGGTGAAAATAACCTGACCATCGTGGGTGACAGGGGCTCTATGACCGTCGTCAAAGAAGGTTTTTCTGGATTTTAGTGGGTAGTTTCAGGCAGTGATGTAGAGCCATTCGCCATCGGTAACCGGAGTGGCTGAAGCATAGCTGTTAGTTCGCGTCTGGCCGGTTGTACCTCGGCTCCTCCCCGATTCTATTTGGTCCCGTGTTGGCGCAGGAGTTCAACGATTTGAGCTCTGCCAGCTTCAACTTTTTCTCGATCTACTTGGATTTGCAACAAACGAGCAATAAACTCAGTGGTACCCCAATCGACTTTTAAGACATCCATGGCTGTCACTCCATCATTTTTTCTGGCATTAACATCAGCTCCTTTCTGAACCAACAGTTTAGCAACTTCATATTGACCCAGGAAAGCGGCAGCATGCAGTGCTGTTCCTCCATCATCACCACTGACATTGACATTGGCACCTTTTTGGATCAGCAGTTCAGCAACTTCATATTGACCCAGAATAGCCGCCACATGCAAGGCCGTTGCTCCATCCTTGTTTTTGGCATCAACGTCCATACCTTTAGCTAAGTGTTGCTTGACAGCTTCAATGTCCCCAGCTCCAGTCGCTGCCCAAATATCGCTACCAACAGGACCGGAAAAGTTAGTATTGGCACCTTGTTGGCTCAGGAGTTTGGCAACCTTGGTTCTGCCAGTTTCGACTTTCTCTCGGTCCACTTGAATTTGCAATAATTGAGCAATAAACTGGACGGTTCCCCAATCTGTTTTTAAAGCATTCATGGCTGTCGTGCCGTCATTACTTCTGAAATTGACATCAGCACCTTTTTGGATCAGTAGTTCAGCAACTTCATATTGACCCAGAAACGCCGCCGCATGCAGTGCTGTTCCTCCATCATTACTTCTGAAATTGACATCAGCACCTTTTTGGATCAGCAGTTCAGCAACTTCATATTGACCTACAATGGCCGCCGCATGAAGTGCTGATGCCCCATCCTTGTTTTTAGCATTAACATCCACGCCTTTGGCTAACTGTTGCTTGACAGCTTCAATGTCTCCTGAAACTGCTGCAGTCCAAATATCGTTGCCGGCAAAACCCGCAAAGCCAGTTTGGGCACCTTGTTGGCTTAGTAGTTCAGCCACCTTAGCTCTGCCAGTTTCGACTTTCTCTCGATCCACTTGAATTTGCAATAATTGAGCAACAAACTCAGTGGTACCCCAATCTGCCATGGTGCTACTAATTGGTGTATCGCCGTCTTCATTCTTGGCATTGACATCAGCACCCTTCTGGACCAGCAGCTCAGCAACCTCATATTGCCCTAGAAAAGCGGCAGTATGCAATGCTGTGCCTCCGTCTCGATTTTTGGCGTTAACATCAGCGCTCTGCTGGATAAGGAACTCAACCATTTGGGTTTGATCTTGAAGTATGGCAGAAGCCAAAGGGGTAATTCCGAGGCTACTATCCTTGGCATTGATATCTATGCCTTTGGCTAAATGTTGCTTAACAGCTTTAAGGTCTCCTGACCCAGCTGCACTCCAAATCGAGTTGGCCTTTGGCTTGAGCTCGAAACCGTCAGCAGATGGCATAACGAACGGCTCATCTGGTCTGGCTTCCCACCTGGGCATCCCGTTGGCAATTTCTTCTGTGATATCAGCACGACGTTGACGAATGAATCGTCTTCTCTCTTCTAACGATCGAACAAATCTATAGGCCAATTGTTCTTCTTGACCTTTTTCTTCATCCTCATCGTCATATTTGTCGGATTCATCTTTGCCCGCTTCTTCTGATAATTCGCCTTTTTCTCCTATCTCCTTTAGTTTCTCAATACCTTCCATTATTGCTTCTTGTACTTTTAGAGATAGGCTCCTGAACTTTTCACTGTTTATAGCTCCCTCGCGTTCTTCAGGCGAAGCATTTTTCGCCCATTCAATCCACCCTCTGGCTTCGTCTCGGTCGAAATCTGCTTCTGTTTTGTCACCAATGGCTAGGTGAGGCCTGACCAAAGCTTCGATTCTCTCCGTTTCCACCAATAATGCTTTTTCATCCCAGTGCTGTTCCATAATATTTCTCAGCGTCTGGCGATAACGTTGCCGCCCAGATTCAAGCTGATACAGTCTGTGTGCTATCAAGCCTTGTTTCTTAACCGAGAGGGGATCATATCTATCGTTCCTGATAGGGCTGTATCTCTCGAACATACAATCTGCTCCCCAGGGGATGAAGTGGAATTTGTCCGTCTCTGGATTGAGATAGATGAAAAAGTTATTCTTGTTGCCTGAATATCCATCCCAAAAACTGAGTAACCCTTCCATGGCCCAAAAGGTGTAAAAGGAGTCCAAGTCAACCAATCTACCTATGGCTTGCTCGATATTTTCGTTTTCTCCTTCCAGTACTTCGATCAACTTCTTAATTTTTTTTCGGCCCAGTTTGTCATCGCCTAACTTGTGCTCAAAGCTACCTTCCCAGCCTGGGAAAAAACCAACCACTTGTCCTTCATATAAAGTTCCATTGTCATTACCAAAGGCCCGTTTGAGTAGTGGTCGATGTATTCTTTCTACATGAGAATAGATGCCCAAGCTAGTACCATTAACAGTTAGCTTAGCGTAAGCGCAACGAGGCGCTGGTGAGCCTGCTGCATTGAACAGAGCATAACCCATGAACTGGCTGATTAGGCTGATATCTTGTTGGTTATTGTTGAAGGTCAAATTAGTCGCTCCACCAATTTGTCCTTTTTTATCAACGTGATTGAGTTTGATTTTGAGAGAGGGCCGGTTGCTATTTAAGGATCCAAGGAACCCTTTTTTGCGGATACCGACCTGAGGGAATTCGACCCCGTCGATACTCACACTAGCTTCAACATAGGTATAGGGACTGTCGGTAGGACCATATTTTCGGCTCTCTTGCAGTGCCTCGAAAAAATTGAGAGATTGATACCGAATCGTATCCCAATCTCTTTCATCTATGGTGATTTGTACATCTAACACACGATCAGTAGGAAAAACATCATCCAAGGTCAGTTCCTTGGCCACCAAAATATTGTGGGCAACCATGAGACATAGTACTGTTACTAAACATCTTTTCATTTTCATTTTTTACCTGTTAGGAAAAGTTTATCAATAATTTTAAGCTGAAAAAGGCTCGATCTGTTGTCAAGCCCTCGGCTGGACTGAACGAAAGTCATGCATTTACATCAAATTGGACCCAAAATTTAGGTCTCTGATGATTCTTCTTTCTGCTTTAAGCGCACCGCAGTACCATAAGCCAGAAGTTCGGCCGAAGCTTGCATCACAGTCGAAGTGGTAAATCGCATGCATACGATCCCATCTGCGCCCTGATTTTCTGCCTCCGAAACCATACGGTCAATCGCTTGTTCACGGGACTCGCCCATCATTTTGGTGTATTCTGTAATCTCTCCACCTACAATATTGCGCAACAATGCGGTGATGTCTTTTCCTATATGCCGAGATCGAATGGTGCTTCCTTTGACTATACCTAAAGTCTCAGTGATTTCATGATCTTCGAACCGATTCTGAGTCGTCATCAACATTTGAACCTCCTATGTCTATTTATCCACTTTTTGGGCATAATAGTTATCTTCCTTGTTTTGTATTCGTTCTTTGATAACCTTCACCAGAAGAAAAGACAGGCCTAAGAAAACGAGTAAGGTTCCAACTATCCACAACGTTATCAGGATTGATTCGAGTGCTGTACTGTCACCAAATGGAATCTCTAGTAAGCCGACAGTTAGCCCAATGAGCGTCGCCAATAACATAGAAGCCACTGCTGTGATAAGCAATAGGTATCCAATCTTTTTCATTAGTAATCACTCCCTCCTTAGAGCTCCATAATTATACCTTAAATTCTTGTTACCTCCAATCTCAATCAGAAACTGGGCTAGGTATCATCTTTTAGCCTTAAGCGCATAACCGTACTACTTCTTACTAGCCCAACTGGCATAGGCCACCACATCTTCCCGGATACTCCAACAACAGGTTAATTTGGCTTGGCTAGCATCAACATGAGGTAGTTTATGCGACTATCAGCAAGTAATGAGCTCATTCCAGATGGATGGCGGAGATCCATTTTCGGTACAGATCGGTTTCCAACTGCTGGCGTTCCTGACCGGTCAGTAAACCATCATAAATCAA